>JADLHL010000032.1 GCA_020848815.1 Chitinophagaceae bacterium
GGCCACACACACTACAAGCAACCGTTTTAATCAACCATATTCAGGATGTTTTATCTTCATCAACCTATAGCAGGATTTATTCAATAACACAGTCAACTTTTTTCAGGACGGGTCAGTGTACGCCTGTTCTTCACCCGCAGCTGACAATAGCGCTGCCAGTACCGAAGCTACTTCTACAGCTGCACCTACAACTGGTCAGTCGGGTGTGCAGGATGATGTATCTAACCCCAATGTAGTACAAGTAGCAGTGAGCAGCAAAGACCACAGCACCTTGGTGACTGCCGTAAAAGCAGCAGGCCTTGTAGATGCGCTGAGCAATGCCGGACCATTTACTGTTTTTGCGCCTACCAATGCGGCGTTTGATAAGCTGCCCAAAGGCACAGTTGAAGATTTGCTGAAGCCTGAAAAGAAAGGCGACCTTGAAAACATTTTAGGGTATCATACATACGTAGGCGTACTCAATGGCGCATTGCTGCAGGACGGATTGGAATACGACATGGTATTTGGTGGCAAAGTAAAAATTACCAAGCAGGGCGATAAGGCATTTGTAAATGGCAAAGAGATTGTAGCCACCATTACAGCCAGCAACGGCGTGATTCACGTAATTAATGATGTGCTGCTGCCGCCAGCAAAATAATGATCGGTTGGATAGTGATAGAACAAAGGGCACGGTTGTAATAACCGTTGCCCTTTTTTGCTACTCTCTCGTGAAAAATTATGTACAACGTTCTCTTATTGATGATGCAGAATTTTCAATTGCATCACTGTGGCAATACTGGTAGCCCGCTGTTTGATTGTTTCTGCATTTTCTCCTGCGAATAAGCGATCAACTGTCGATGCAAACAAATGCAGCCATTGCTGAAAATGCGCTGGCTCAATGGCCGATTGTTGGTTCAATTGCTTGTGCCGCTCCATGGGATTGCCCGAATAGCCGCCTGTATGAAAGAGTACATTTTCCCAAAAAGCATACATGATGGGCAAATGCTTTTCCCAGTTGACAGCCACGGCTTCTGTAAAAAAATAACCTATGGTCGCATCTGCTTTTACGGCATCATAAAACTGATTGACTAACCGCTCAATATCTTGCCGGTTGGTAATGTCTGTCCGGTTGTTGGCAGTGTGTAACATAAGCATCAAAGGTCTTTACGTTTGAAAATGCGTAACGAAATCCAGAAAGGTACCAGTGCCCAGGCAAGGAGTAAACCAAAGGATAAAACCACGCCCCATCCGCTGCCAAAATAGTTTTTGAAAATAGCACCTGTATAACCCATCATGGCCGATGCGTCAATCTGCATGAGGTTGAGAATACGGGCCAAATCCAAGGGGCTTGTAGCACTTAACAACACCATAGGTTTTTCAATGGGATAATCAGCAAACTGAAACATGAGGAAGAGTACCAGACCATCGAACAATAAAGCGAAATACAACCACAACAAAATAGAAACGCCTACACCTTTGGCTTTATCGCGGCTCATAATGGCAGCTAAAAATGCAAGGGCTACAAATATGGCAGACAACAAACAGCCTGTAGCAAACAGTATAACAGCCTGATGAAAATCGGCATATAAAAAGAGCGGCAAGCCAACTGCCAGCGCAAAGGCAATGATGAAACTGATAGACAAACCGCCAAACAAACTCAACCAAATTTGCGGCCGCTTTACAGGCTGGCTCAGTAACAGCTCAATAAACTCAGCACTGTTGTAAATGTAAATGGTAGAAAACAACACTGACACCAGTGGCACTACCAGCAACACAATGTTGAGCAAAGTGAGTACACCCTTACTGCCAGTGTCTTCCATATTAAAAACCGTCCACGATAACACGGCCATGAGCACAGCGTATGCAATCACAATGCGGTTGCGTAAAATATCGGTCAATACAAATCGTGTAATCTTTTTCATGATGCCTGCTCCCGTAAAATGTGAGAAATAGCTTTGGCAATACTATCCTTTCCTGTATCCGCTTTCAGTGCTGCATTCGACTTGTGAAATGCTACCGACCCATCTTGCATAAATACCACTTCAGATACAATATCCTCCAACTCACTCAGCAAATGCGAGGTAATCATCACCAGCTTTTTGCGTTGCATTTCGGCCATGATTTTTTCTTTCAATATTTCTGCCGCCAATGGATCAAGCCCTGCGGTTGGCTCATCTAAAATGAGAATACCCGGATTGAACATGAATGCCAATACAGCACTTACTTTTTGGCGTGTGCCGCCGCTCAGTGTGTTCATGCGTTTGCTCAGCAGCTGGCTCATTTGGTAGGCATCATACAAATCTGTATCCACCGCTTTACCGGTACCCCGCAGGGTTTGAATGGTTTCAATTACCTGGCCCACATTCATGTTTTCGGGGTAGCGGCCAATCTGCGGCATGTAGCCAATATCGGAGCGGTACAAATAATCGCCGGAGATGTCTTTTTCATTCACCAATATGCGGCCACTATCCGGAATAACCATGTTTAGTATCGATTTGATGAGTGTTGTTTTGCCACAACCATTAGGACCAATGAGTGCAATACACTCGCCGCTGTTACAAATCAAATCCACCTGTTGCAACACCTGCAGTTTTCCAAATTTTTTGCTTACAGCTTCTACACGTATCATAATGGCAGCGGTTTCATTCTCGGACTTTTATCTAGAAACTGTTCGGGGGTAAGGCTGGGAAAAATCTTTTCTGAACGATCGAGCAGGCTTACCAGAAAACTGCGAAACAACAGCATGGCCGAAGGATTTTTTTCGACCACTACACTAAACATGCTCAATGGCCGGAAAGGCACATCGGCAAATCCATTTCTATCTAAATCGTAGCCTTCACATTTATCCCAATAGTTGCTGGCTACTGTGTTGAGCACCACATCACCATTGGTACCCATATCAAATGTGTTGGCTATAAAATTATTATCTGTAATGAGGTTGTCCATACAACTGGCTTGTACTTGCATGGCCCAACCATTTTGCACAAATGCATTGCGTTCCATCTTAATCCGGCTGGTGCCTTCCATCCAAATGCCGGAAGTATTTTTCCGAAACTGATTACCCGAAATGTAACTGTCAGAAATTTCTTTGAGCAGCAATCCATACGCTGCATCGCCCCAGTTTTGCTCAAAGTTGTTGTTCATCATGGTTACCTGCTTGCTGTACATGACCGCTACGCCGGCACCATTGTTTTTAAATGTGTTGGTGAAATAACTGTCGTTGTTGGAAAACATAAAATGCAATCCATAACGAATATTTCCGGTAGAGATATTGCGCCAGATAACAGACCCCGTCACAAATTCAAAGTAGATACCATCTCGGTGGCCGGAAATATTGTTGCCGATAATTTGCAGGCTATCGCTTTTCCAGCAATGCACCCCATTGCCAATCTGTTGTTCTTCTTTGCCAAAGGCAACAAGCGAATTGTTTTTTATAACGCAATGCTTGCCATACTGCACATACACCCCAAAGAAATTATCGTACAGTACATTCCCTTCAATCACTACATAATTGGCTTCCAGAATTTTGATACCGCCCGGATCATCAAGCGATGCGTGGCCGGAGTGTTGTACCCGAAAACCCTTTACAATAGTGCTATCAGCCGTAATCGTCAACACTTCGTATTTATGCTGACCATCCAATTCAGGAAAGTTTTCGCCCAGTAACACCAGGCGTTTGTTGACCACAATATTACCCTCTTTGTATAACCCCGCTGCTACCAAAATGGTATCACCGGCACGGCTTTGTTTAATAGCCGCTTTAATGCTATTGATGGCATGCGGCTTCCCCACCCTGATGGTGGCAGCCAGCAACGAGCATGTCAGCAAAACGCTCAATACTATGCAGCCAATTTTTTTCATTACTCACTTTTACTCACACTATCCCAAATGGTAACAGCCGCCTGCAATTTTGTAGCGATGGCTCCTGCCGCTTCTTTACTGGTAAAGGCCGCTGTATTGCCCCGCATGGGGCTGTTAAAAGATTCATCCTGAATGTAATAAGCCGTTTTGGCATCAATGAGTTGCTGTGGGCCATCAAAATTGCTTACCCACAAGCCTGAAAAAGTAACATCGTTATGCTCCCGCAAATACGCAGTCATGCAGGTAATGTCATCAAACTTATATACCCTGCCCTTAGTAGTTTTTACTTCTGCTGCAAAGCGAGAATCAGTAATCGTCATTTTGCAATGGCTGCAATTGTCGCGGTTGAAGGCAATGGCTTCGGGCTCGTTGCTGCTACAGCTTTGCAACAACAGCAACAACATGGTTGCAGCTGCTATTTTTTTATTGAAAAAACGATTGAGTACCCCCCCTTCCTTTAGCACAGCTACCAAGAGCAATGCACCGGCGACAATAAACAACCAACCACCGGTATCTGGAATAGAGTAAGCCCCAAAATTGAGCAGCTGCTTAAATCCAATCAACGGTGGCTGATAGGCCATGCCCGGCACAATGATGGCTGCATTAGGATCGAGGTTGTGACCATAGTCGTATTCCCAACGCCAAAAATCTATCATGGCCACTACACCAAAAATCACAAAGGCAAAAAATACCATTTGTAACAATTTGCGTTTACCTATAGCTGCAGCTAACAATGCGGCCAATGCAAAGGCAGCAATGATGTAAGGCAATACGGTAAACTCCACAAAATTTTCAGCATGCAAGGTTTGCATGCCTATGTAATGGTTAAGGCCATTGATAATGGCCACATCGCCACCTAGTTTATGCGGAAATATTTGCAATGCCAACCCTTCGGGGTATTGCGGTGCATCGAGTTCGATGCGCCACATAGGCACAAACAAAGAAATGACCAACGCTATTCCTGCCAAAGCACTTAACACTCTCGACAACGGACTAATACCAGTCTTTTTCATATCACATTTTTTTAAAAACAAAGGGAACAGGCACAGTTGATAAATGCCTGTTCCCTTATAAAAAGTCAACGCACCTATCGGTCTACTTCTTTGTTTCGGCAGGCTTGTTGGTACCTACGCTATAGGTAAGCGGCACATTGCTACCTGCTGGTGAAACCCTGATGTAGCCTTGCATTTCCTGGTGCAATGCACTACAGAAATCGGTACAGTACATGGGGAACATCCCTACTCTGTCTGGCACCCATTTCAGCGTTGTAGTTTCTCCGGGCATAATCAGCAATTCTGCATTGGCAGCACCTTTTACGGCAAAGCCATGTGGCACATCCCAGTCTTGCTCCAGGTTGGTTACGTGGAAATACACTTCATCACCCAATCGTACACCTTCAATATTATCTGGTGCAAAGTGTGAACGAATGGAAGTCATGTACACATGTACTTTATTGCCTTCACGTACCACTTTTGCTTCACTCTCCCCTTTTGTAACGTATGGGTGTTTGTTATCGCCAATTTTATAAATCTTCAACTGCCCGTTGTTCTTAATGAGATCAGCAGGTGCAGATTGTGCATAGTGCGGTTCACCAATGGTGGGAAAATCGAGAATCATTTGCATTTTTTCTCCACTGATATCATACAACTGTGCACTTTGCGCCAACTCAGGACCTGTAGGCAGGTAGCGGTCTTTTGTGATTTTGTTGTAAGCAACCAGGTACTTGGCATTAGGCTTGCGGGTGTTGCCACCGGGGATAGACAAGTGACCAACAGAATAATAAGTAGGCACACGGTCTACCACTTTGAGGTCTTTGATGTTCCACTTCACTACTTCAGAAGAAACGAAGAAAGAAGTGTAAGCGTTGCCTTTGCCATCAAACTCGGTATGCAAAGGTCCGAGGCCCGGCTTCTGCACTTCGCCATGCAATGCTGCTTCGTATTTTACTACGGGTATGCCTTCATATTCACCATCATACGCTTTGTCGGCTATGGCTTTTTGCAACTTATCGAAACTGAATACAGGAATCAATGCTGCCAGTTTACCGCTACCAACAATGTATTCGCCGGTTGGGTCTACATCGCAACCGTGTGGCGACTTAGGACAAGGGATGAAATAGCAGATGTCTTTCAGCTCAGTTACATCCAATACGGTGACTTCAGTTTTAATTTCTGATGTAGCAGTATGGGTAGCTTCGTTCCATTTGTTGTGGGCATACTTCACTTTTACTTTTTTGCCTTTACCAGCTTTCAGGTACTCCTCGGCTTTCTTCCAGTTTACGGCCATGATGAAATCCTTATCCCGCTGCGAAGCGTTTACTTCCAGCAAGGTATTGGCCTGCTCTGTGTTGTAGCAGCTGAAGAAGAACCAACCATGTGATTTGGCTTTACCGGCACGGGCCAGGTCGAAGTTTACACCAGGTGTTCTCAGCTGAAAAGCGATGTCCATTTCGCCATTCTCTTTGTTAACACTTACAAAGCTGATGTGACCTTTAAAGTTTTGCTTGTATGTGTTGATGGGCACATCACCACTTACATCATCGGGAGGTACACTAAAGCGGGTACCAGCTACAATGTATTCAGAGTTTTCGGTACCAAATGGTGAGCTGTGGTTACCTGCACTGTTGGGCAGTTCAATAATCTCAGCGGTCTTAAATGTTTTCAAATCAATACGAGCCAGGCGGGGCGTGTTGTTCGCATTACCAAATACCCACTTACCATCAATTTCGCCATTGGTTTGGCTCATTTCTACGTGGTGCAAATCATCCCATGGCACAAAGCCTGATGAAGTGTTGAGCATGGGCTTGGTTTCTTCGCTGTATCCCCAACCCTTTTCAGGATCAACAGAGAATACAGGAATCACCCGCATAAGCCTGCCACTGGGCAAACCATACACACTCATTTGGCCACTAAAGCCACCCGAAACGAAGTTGTAAAATTCATCATGCTTACCCGGCGCTACATAAGCTTTTGCAGCGGCATCGCCGCCTACGGCACTGCCTGCATTTTTGGGTTTACATGCCTGAAAACCCAGCGCCAGCATTGCTGTTGCCAGCAACGGGAGTTTGAAATACTTGGTTGTTGTTTCCATATTGGAGGGGGATTAAAGTCGTTCGCTTATTTGGCACCATCGTTTTGGCGCATGAATTCCAGAATCTGCTTGGCATCATCTTCGGTAAGGTTCTGATTGGGCATACGCACCAGGCAGAGTTCCAGTTGAGCCTGCACTTCAGGGTCTTTGTCAATCATAGGATCGGGATTGGTAATGAAATTGAGCACCCAGTGCGGAGTACGGCGGGTTGTTACGCCTTTCCAACCCGGGCCTACCAATCTTTCATCGGTGGTTTTGTGGCAAGACAAGCACTTGGTTTCAGCAATAGCCTTGCCTTTTGTAGCCAAAGCAGCATCCAACGCACCCAGCTTCGTGTTTTCTTCATTAAACTTTCCTTCACCACGTTTGGGGTCGTAAGAAGAGGCGTCGGCAACCATACTTTTGGGTGCAGCAGTTTCGCCGGTAGTAGTTGCAGCAGGCTCGCTACTGCCACCGCCACATGCCACCAGCAATACAACAGCAGCGGCTGCGGCAAATAGTACAAATGATTTTTTCATGTAGATTTCGTTTTGTGTTTTCAAAAGTAGAATGGGCATTTCCGGGCCATTATGATTGCAATCATAATGGCACCCTTATCTCAAAGGTAGCTGCCAATCAGCTGAAAAGGCCACTCCAAAATCCGGCACACTTTCATACTCCGGATTTGCTCACCTTTGTTATTCAGCAACGCATAGCGTCCTATGTTTTTTCTTCAATCGGCAGCGGCGGGCAATGAGCCCATACTTAGTGTAGAAATGCTACTGACCTATGGTGCTGCCTACAAACAGGTGAAAAAGGGCGAAATCATTTTCCGGGAAGGACAGCAAGCCAATTTCTTTTATGTGATAGAAACCGGTAAGGTGAAAATGTACAACGACACCGAAGGCGGCAAGGAATTCATTCAGGGCTTTTTCAGCTCTGGCGAAAGCTTTGGAGAGCCACCGGTAATGGCGGGCAAAACCTATCCCGCATCGGCCATGGCCATGGAAAATGCCACGCTGCTGCGTTTGTCGAAAGACAATTTCATCATGCTGCTCAAAGAAAATCCGGAGGTGCACATCAGCTTTACACAGCTGCTGGCCAACCGCCTGCTGGCCAAGTCGAACAACATGAAAGACCTGACCAGCTATGGCCCCGAGCACCGCATCCTGAGCCTGCTGAAGCAATACAAAAAACACTGTGGCTGCCCCGAGCAGGAGCAAATGCAGGTAAACCTTACCCGGCAAGAAATAGCCGATATGACCGGCCTGCGGGTAGAAACCGTCATCCGTACCATGAAGGCCATGGAAGAAAAAGGCGAACTCACCATTGCCAATCGAAAAGTGCTTATTTAAATCAGTATTGCCG
Organism: Chitinophagaceae bacterium; assembly: GCA_020848815.1. Classification (GTDB taxonomy): domain Bacteria; phylum Bacteroidota; class Bacteroidia; order Chitinophagales; family Chitinophagaceae; genus Phnomibacter. Next base: position 8,278 of record JADLHL010000032.1, read on the forward strand.
CCATTCATCCGGCACAAAAGCCTTTAACCATTTATTTACGAAGCCTGTCGTATAATTGTACTTTCTTTCATTTTCAGAAGTATCATTACTTATGGCAAAGCAACTGAGCAATAAACCCACGGAAAGCGAACTGGAGATTTTGCAAGTGCTGTGGCAGCGGGGCAACGCCACCGTACGTGAGGTGCACGAAGAGCTGGCTGCCGTAAAAGATGCCGGCTATACCACTACCCTGAAGCTGCTCCAAATAATGCACGATAAGGGTTTGGTAACCCGGGACGACAGCAGCAAAACACATATTTACCAACCCAACGTAAGCAAGGAAAAAACACAGCAGCAAATAGTGGGCAAAATGATGAACACCTTGTTTGAAGGCTCTGCCAGCCAACTGGTGATGCGGGCACTGGGTACAGCCAAACCCTCTAAAGAAGAACTGGACGAGATACAACGCCTGCTGGACAGCATGAAGTAACCACCTGTAACGTACGCACCACTATGCTCACCAACCAAATCAACACTTATTTATACGCCATTGGCAATGGCATGCTACACAGCATTTGGATAGCCGCCTTGCTCCTGCTTGCCTATTTGGCCATCACCCGCATATGGAATCTATCGGCAGGCAACAAATTCAAATTGGCAGTTGTAGCCAACGGCATTGTGTTGCTGTCGTTTTTCATAGCCATATTTACTGGCAGTGCCACCTATCAAGACGTTTGGGCATTACCCATGGTAGCGCAAACATGGCTGCAAACTGCTTTACAAGTAGTACGCATACAACTCATACCAGTATTGGCTGCTGCCTACTGCATAGTTAGTGTGGGCATGCTGCTGCGCCTGGCAATGGGCTGGCACAGCATCACCAATATTCGGCAGCAAAACTTGCTGAAACCATCCGTAGACATACGGCTGTTTGTACAAGAAAAAGTACAATGGCTGCATATACAACAACCGGTAAAAGTATGGTTGAGCAACCGCATCAGCAGTCCGATGACCGTTGGTTTTTTAAAGCCCGTCATCTTATTACCGGTAGCCATTGTAAACCAACTTACCCCAGCACAGGTAGAAGCTATTTTGATACATGAACTGGCACACATCAAGCGCTACGATTACCTCATCAATATTGGTTTGCAAATAGCCGACAGCTTCTTATTCTTCAATCCATTTGCCAAACAACTCTTGAAGATTGCCTATGCAGAAAGAGAATACAGTTGCGATGATTGGGTGCTGCAATTCAACTACGATAAACAGCTGTATGCACAAGCACTGCTCAACATAGGCAAAGCCGCTTTACAACCTGTCATCGCCATGGGATTGGCCAACAAAAAACATGGCTCGTTGTATCAACGCATTTGCCGCTTGGCAGGTATACAAACGGCGGGTAGCATTGCCTACAGCCAATATATCGGCCGCAGTATTTCATTGCTATTGGTGATTGCCATCATCAGCATAGCAACGGTTGAAAACAGGCAGCTGACAAAGATGAATAGTGAGCAAGCTGCACAAAACGACCAAGCCGCAATTGAACTGAAGTATGTACAAATGGCGTTTGACTGGATGTTTGGCAACAAGGCAGCACCACTGAAAAATACAGCTGCTAAACCACTATCCGAAAACACAGATAAGGTTGAAGAGCATGCAATATTTGCAGCTATTGCAGAAAACCCTGAAGGGCCTGCCAATGTCCCCATGTTTGCCATTGCCAATAATAACCATGAAGAAATTGTATCTGAGATGTTGCCCGATTTGCCAGCTGATGTGGTGAATGCCAGCCAGCAGATTGCTGAACTGGAAGCATTGGGTGCAGCATTGGCTCACAGAGAAGCCATGCTGCAACACGAAATGGCCAAAGAGCATGCCTTGCAACAGCAACTGCAAGCAAAAGCTGCACAGCAAGAACTGGCACAGTTGAACAAATGGAAGCAGTGGTTGAAAACCGTGTTACTAGAGAACAAACACTCCATTGAAGCAGTAGAGCAAGCCAAGGTATTAGAGCAACATCTTGCAGCTGCTTCATTGAAGCAAGCAACTTACCCTACATTCAAACAAAAAGAAGCGTATACGGTGTTTGAAACGCCAGAGCTTTCTGTAACATTCGATGCGAACGAAGACCTCATCATTGCTCCAAAGAAAACTTTGGTCAAGCCTGTGGCAGCTGTAATGAAGATGGATAGCATGCAACACAAGCCAGCTAAAACCAGCAGGATTATTGCCCTTTAAGCTACTATTTTTTGTCGGCGAATGATGCTGAACTTTACGAATGTGTGCACAGCACCGAGCAGCAACATGGATGCAATAGCAAACCACCACTGGGTGTTTGCATTACCGTTTTTCCATACAAAATAAATACCGGTATTCAGCAATAATTGAATACTCATGTACAGCGCTGAAACTGCCACATGCGGCCATTTGGCTTCATTGGCCAGGTATTGAAACAAGTGCTGCCGGTGGGCTTCAAAAATATTTTCCCTCTTCATCAATCGGTGTACGATAGTTAATACAGTGTCTACACCATACACTCCAAACAGCAAAATGAACAAGGGATTGCCTGTAGTAAAAATGAGCAGCATCACCGGAAAAATAAGAGAGAAAGCCATGCTGACACTGCCTACATCGCCGGCAAAGCACAAGGCTTTTTTTCGAAAGTTCATGTATGCAAACACCAATGCACCTGTGAGTAA
>JADLHL010000033.1 GCA_020848815.1 Chitinophagaceae bacterium
GTGTACCAGCGGCATTTGCTGGCCTGCAACGATGCAGGATTGAAACAAGCGGTGTTTTGTACGGCACCCGCTATACCACATACTTTCAGCAACTTGCTGAGTGAAACGGTCGGCACATTTGTGCTGGTATTTGCCGTGTTGCATATTGCTGCGCCTGCCTCCAGCCTGGGTGCGTTGGATGCTTTGCCTGTAGGCTTGCTGGTATTGGCCATTGGCCTGAGCCTGGGTGGCACCACCGGCTATGCCATCAACCCTGCCCGTGATTTGGGCCCCCGCATCATGCATGCCTTGCTACCCATGGGCACCAAAGGCAGCAGCAACTGGGCCTATGCGTGGATACCTGTTGTGGGTCCCTTTTTGGGTGCACTGCTGGCCGTGGCTGTGTGGTTATGGTAAGTGGGATATGAACAAAGTATGATGATTGAAAGAAATGAAGAATTGCAGAACTCAAGGTTTTTTAAAACAATGGAATTAGTTAATGAATAACTGAAAAAGAAAAGTAGATGACAAAAGAGTAAGTTTTCATTATGTCAGCCACCGCATAAAATCTTTCTGCAGCTCCTTCACTATTTCTACTTTAAAAGGAAGCCCTTTGAGGTGAACGTATTGCCTATCGGTGCTGATGATATGAGTTTTGCAAACGATAGCTTGTCGTTTGTTGACCACAAAAAAATCTATTTGATGGGCTTGCAATAAACTGGTTGCTTCATGCCAGGTAAGTAAGCATGGGATTCCGTTTTTATGTTGGGTGGTATGAATGATTTTTTGTCGGGGATGGTCAACTGCCTGCACAATACAAATGATATTTTGCGCAGTCAATTTCAGCTGTTTTCCTTCGACACTCGTTATCCAGCAATCGCTGATTTTTGATTCATTTCGGACAATTTTCTGCTGTGCTGCTACTATAATATCGGGCAACTGTTCCTGCAGTTTTTTCCAATAGGGTTTATTGATAAATACGTCGGGCCGATAGGTGTTGATGAGTTCTTCAGCTATCTCCGGATGATCGGACTGAAACCCGGTATTGAACACAACAAATGGTTGATAGTTACTGATGGTTTGCACATACTGCAGCACTTCAAAACCAGACCCACCTATCAAATCCCAATCGCAAAAAAGCAAATGCGGTTGTTGTTGCTCTATCAGCCATTTGGCCTCGCGTACACTTTTGGCATTACCGATATAATTCCAACCTGCAAATCTTTTCATTTCATATTGCAGGCGTGTTGCTACATCGGGAATGTCTTCAATGATGAGAAATTTGAATTCGGGTTCAGAGTGCATAGTTGTATTGTTTAGGGATGCTGATACTAACTTTTGTGCCGGTGTCTGGAGCGGGTACATCTGCTATATTAAAATGTAATTGTGCAGTATTGTGCTGGTTGAGTAAGTCAATAATGGCCAGCAAATTTTTGGTTCCAACGCCATTGTTTCGATGATTGGTCATGGCGGCAGCTGCCTTTCTTCCAACGCCATTGTCTTCAATAGTTATCAGTAAATGATCTGGCGTTTCTTGCAAGCCGAGGTATAAATGTTTACTGCCTGTTTCTTTATTGCGCAAACCATGAATGAGGGCATTTTCCACAGGTATTTGCAAGATGCCCATGGGTAATTGCCATTCAGCAAGAGCTGTTACAGTTGCTTCGTCGGGGTAGTGCACTGTTACTGCATGATGGTATTCCATCTGTTTGATATTAATTACACTTTGCACCAGTTTCCACTCCTGCGCAAATGCATGTGCGATACTACCCTGCTGTGAATTTCTGAAAATAATGCCGATACTGTCTCCTAATTGCCCGAGCACTTCATCTACTTCGGGTTTATCGTACAGTTGTGCTCCTACTGTGTTGAGTGCATTGAGGATGAAGTGGGGCCGAAACTGATTGCTCAGGCTTTTCACTTGCATATTGGTGAGTTGCCTGTTTTGTTCGCTACGCAGGGCATTGGTTTCTGCTTGCATGCGTTTGGCTTCTGCTTCAGCAATTTGCTTGCGTTTGCGCAGGTTTAAGTAAAATGCAAAGGCAGCAATAATGATGAAGGATAGCAGGGTCCAGAACCACCAGTGCTGCCACAAAAATTTACGGATGGTTATGGGAAATGCATATTCATAGGTGCCACCGCTTTGCTCAAACACCCGAACGTAAAATGTATATTTTCCTGTTTGTTTATTAAACGCTTCCCAATGATGGTCTAATGTAACGTTGCTCCACCGGATGCTGTCGCCTTCTGCTACCAGTGCTACCTGCAGCAATCTGGGCAGGTTATCTGCACATTGATACAATATATCTACTGCTAAACTGTTGCTTGTAGGTGGCAGCTGAATGCATTGGCCAGGTTTGGCCAATAATGTATCGGTACCGGTAATAATGGAAATAGATGGCTCAGCTTTATAAAAAGTTTGCTGTAGCCATGGTTTCAGCATTACTTGAAACACATTATCTGTTGTAGCCACCCACACACTGCTGTCACGATGATCAACCAACATGGCGTTTTGTTCTACACCACTCGTCATGGGCAATTCAAAAGGATGTAGATAGCGAA
>JADLHL010000034.1 GCA_020848815.1 Chitinophagaceae bacterium
ACTTGCCGCATTTACCTGCTTTATCTTTTGCAGGTTCGCATTTCATGGGGCATTCATATTTGGCGCCTTCTTTTTTGCCATGCTTATGCTCCTTTTGCTGAAAGGCAAAGGCTGCTACAGATACAATGGCCAGCATGGCTACAAGGAATACACGGATTTTTTTCATATACAAGAGTTTTTTGTTGAATACAATTGAGCCACAAAGGAAAGAGGTTTGACTATTAGGAGGATGTGAAAGTGCATACTCTTTTTGCAACAATGCAGCAAAAAAGCCACCGCCCGAAGGCGATGGCTCTGTATTGAAATGTTGGAAAAGCTGGTTTAACTACAGCCGCCCTGGTTGCCACAGTTGTTGCACTTGTAGCAGGCGCCGCTGCGCATCATGATGGCGCCACACACGTTACACGCTGGTGCATCGCTTTGGTTGCCTTTCATTTGCTCGTTCATCTGCTTCAGCACGGTATCGGCTCCACTTACAGGTACCGGCGCAGGAGCGGGTTGCTCTGCCTGTACTTTGGCGGGTTTAATCTGGCTGCTGCTTTTGGGAGTGATGCGTACGCTGCTTAGTTCAGTTTTTTTTTCAGCGAGTTGCTCAGTTTTTACCAGCACTACTTCACCGGCATCGTCGTCTTCACCGGTATTGCCAATTTCAGGCTTGTCCAGCACATGCACAAGGTCGGTGCGGTTGAGGTATTCGTAGGCCAATGCACGGAACACAAAGTCTACAATAGAAGTAGTGGTCTTAATGTTCGGGTGGTCTACCATACCGGCCGGCTCAAACTTGGTAAACACAAACTTCTCTACAAATTCTTCCAGCGGCACACCATACTGCAGGCCAACTGAGATAGCAATAGCGAAGCTGTTCATAAGGCTGCGCAATGTGCTGCCCTCTTTAGCCAAATCGATGAAGATTTCTCCCAAAGTACCATCGTTGTATTCGCCGGTGCGGAGGAAGATAGCCTGACCGTTGATCTTAGCTTTTTGTGTAAAACCACGACGCTTGGCGGGCAGTGTTCTGCGTTCTACAATTTTGGCGAGTTGACGCTTCAATTGTGTATCGGGGCTGGCTTGCATCCGCTTGGTTACTTCCTGCAGCAGTTCTTCTACAGTCAGCTGGCCAAGGTCTACAATGTTGCTACCCTCTGCTATCGGTGCTGCTTCTGCAGCGTCGTCGGTGGTTTCTTTTTTCTTATCGTCGCTCTTGTTGCTCAGCGGCTGGCTCAGCTTGCTGCCATCGCGGTACAGGGCATTGGCTTTCAGGCCAAGCTCCCAGCTCATACGGTAGCAGTCACTTATTTCTTCAATGCTGGCTTCATGCGGCAGGTTGATGGTTTTGCTGATAGCACCGCTCAGGAAAGGCTGGCAGGCACCCATCATTTTGATGTGGCCATGAGCATGAATGTAACGCTGACCGGTATCGCCGCACTTATTGGCGCAATCGAATACAGGGTAGTGCTCCAGTTTGAGGTAAGGAGCACCTTCAATGGTCATGGTACCGCAGATGTATTGGTTGGCGGCACTGATTTGCTCGTCGGTAAATCCAAGGGCTTCGAGCATGTTCCAGTTCCAGTCGTTGTATTCTTCTGGCTTAAAGCCCAAACGCTCCATGCAGGCTTCGCCGAGGCTGTACACGTTGAATGCGAACTTGATGTGGAAGGCAGAGGCCATACCCGCTTCGAGCTTGGCTATTTCCTCGCCAATCAAGCCTTTTTCGCTCAGGCTCTGGTGGTTGATGTGCGGTGCACCATGCAAGCTGGCAGAACCCTTGGCGTAGTTTACAATGCTTTCAATTTCTTTTTCGTTGTAGCCCAGCTTTTTCAAAGCTGTAGGTACACTTTGGTTGATGATTTTGAAGTAACCACCACCACTCAGTTTTTTAAACTTCACCAAGGCAAAGTCTGGTTCTACACCGGTTGTGTCGCAGTCCATTACCAAACCGATGGTGCCTGTTGGGGCAATTACGGTGGTTTGGGCATTGCGGTAGCCATGCTTTTCACCAAGAATTACAGCTTCATCCCATGCTTTGCATGCTGCTTTCAACATGTAATCGGGGCAGTATTTGCTGTCGATACCCATGGGTTTGATGCTCAGGCCTTCGTAGGCATCGTTGGCGTCGTATGCAGCAGCACGGTGGTTGCGCATTACCCGCATCATGTGATGGGCATTTTCTTCGTAGCGGGGGAAGGCACCCAGTACTTCGGCCATTTCAGCAGAAGTTTTGTAGGCTACACCGGTCATGATGGCGCTGATGGCACCACCAATAGCTTGTGCCTCGGGGCTATCGTAAGGAATACCGCTTACCATGAGCATGCTACCCAGGTTGGCAAAACCCAAACCGAGGGTACGGTAGTCGTAGCTCAGCTGAGCCACTTCTTTGCTGGGGAACTGTGCCATGAGTACGCTTATTTCAAGCACTACGGTCCACAGGCGACACACGTATTCAAAACCAGATACGTCAAATATTTGTGTGTCTTCGTTGAAGAAACGACGGAGGTTGGCACTGGCCAGGTTACATGCCGTGTTGTCGAGGAACATGTACTCTGAGCAGGGGTTGCTGGCGTTGATACGGCCACCCTCGGGGCAAGTGTGCCACTCGTTGATGGTGGTATCATACTGTGTGCCGGGGTCGGCGCAGCGCCATGCAGCGTAGCAGATTTTATTCCACAGTTCGTTGGCCTTAATTTTCTTCATGGTGTGGCCATCGGTACGGGCTTTCAGTTCCCAGTCGCCGTCTTCATCCAATACCTTAAAGAATTCATTGGGAATACGAACGGAGTTGTTGCTGTTTTGTCCGCTTACGGTGCGGTAAGCTTCTCCTTCGTAATCGTTGCTATAGCCTGCAGCTACCAATGCAGCTACTTTATTTTCTTCCTCTACTTTCCAGTCTACAAAGTTTACAATCTCGGGGTGGTCCATATCGAGGCACACCATTTTGGCTGCACGGCGGGTAGTACCGCCGCTTTTGATGGCGCCGGCTGCACGGTCACCAATTTTCAAGAAGCTCATCAGGCCACTGCTGGTGCCACCACCGCTCAGCTTTTCGCCTTCGCCACGAATTTGGCTAAAGTTGGTACCTACACCAGAACCGTATTTGAAAATGCGGGCTTCCCTAATCCACAGGTCCATAATGCCGCCATCGTTTACCAGATCGTCGTTAACACTGAGGATAAAGCAGGCATGTGGCTGAGGACGTTCGTAAGCCGAAGTTGATTTTTTCAGCTGGCCATCTTTAGCATCTACATAGTAGTGGCCTTGCGGCTTGCCGGCAATGCCGTAAGCAGTGTACAGTCCGGTGTTGAACCATTGCGGGCTGTTGGGCACGGCCATTTGGTTGAGGATGCTGTACACCAGTTCTTCGTAGAACACCTGTGCATCCTGGCTGCTGGCGAAGTAGCCATACTGCTCACCCCACTGGCGCCAGCAATCGGCCATGCGATGCGCCACCTGCTTACTGCTGGTTTCGCGGCCGGTGGTGCCGTCGGGCTGGGGTACGCCAGCTTTACGGAAATATTTCTGTGCTAAAATATCAGTGGCAATCTGGCTCCAGTGCTTGGGCACTTCCACATTGTCCATCTGAAAAATGATTTTGCCCGAAGGGTCTTTAATCATTGAAGTACGATAGTCGTACTCAAACATTTCGTAGGGGCTAATGCCTTCCCGGGTGTAGTGGCGGGAGAAGGCGAGGCCCTTAGCAGCGGTTTTTTTAGCAGCCATTGTTAATCAAATTTTTAGCGGGTTAGCGAGGAAAATTGTCTGTTACCAAAAAGTTAAGTGGATGACGAAAATATCCTCCTAACTCCCAAAAAACCCAATGTTAATCTGCACATTATCCACGGGCTCTGTGGATTTCGCAGCCCAGCCTTAGCCCCATCTGCATTCCGTGAATTTTCCCCAAACCATGTGAAAAAAATGGGGGTACACAAGTAGCCAAGATGTTGGGAAACCCCCTTTATAATTGGATTTGGCAGCTATCCGCCTGCTGCTCAACCCGAACTGCAACCTTTTAACCTTCAATGCCAACCAGTTACGTAGTAGCGGTGCAAAAAAGAGGTGCTGAGGGTAATTTTACCAGCAGTAGAAAAAGGATGCCTTTTTAAGGCCCCGGCCCTGCACTTTGCCCTAATTTGCCAGCCATTCTTCATTATGTTCAAAAAACGATTACCATATTACTGGATTGCCCAATTGGGTGGCTGGGGCTTCTACGTGCTCTTGTATACTTTTTACTATTACAGCATCAATGCTTACTACAGCGACTACCAGTTTTACTTTCATACGGTGTTTTGCGAAGCAGGTACCGGCCTCGTCATTTCGCACCTGATGCGTACCGTTATTAAAGAATCGAAACTGCTCGATTTAAGCCTGCTGAAACAAATTGTGTGGATGATTATTACCACCCTCATTTTTGGTTTGATATACAGCAGCGTAGTAGTAATAGTAGAAGACCAAATGGGTTGGGAACCCGAATATTTTATAGGTGCTACGTTTGAATACAAACTGGCCCGTACTGCTGTGGGTGGCGCTTTGTTTTTTACCATCTGGAGTTTGCTGTACCTCATGTATCACTATGTGGCCAGCACACAGCGGCAGCGCCTCAATCAGGTAAAGCTGGAAGCGGTAGTGAAAGACCTGGAATTGAAAACCATTAAGGCACACATCAATCCGCACTTTATTTTCAATTCCCTCAATAGCATACGTGCTTTGATTGATGAAAACCCCGACCGTGCCCGTACTGCCGTTACAGAACTGAGCCAACTGCTGCGCAGCAGCATGAATGCCGATAAAGAAGAATTGGTGAGCCTCGAACGAGAGTTGAAAATCGTGAACAACTATCTGGCCCTAGAGCAAATCAGGTTTGAAGACCGGCTCAGAGTACAACTCGATATAGACCCCGATACACTCAAGCAAAAAGTACCGCCCATGATGCTGCAAACTTTGGTGGAAAATGCTATTAAACATGGCATCAGCAAAGAAATGCATGGCGGCGAAGTATTTATTGGCTCCGATTTTGTAGCAGACCATCATGAGCTGGTAGTACGCAACACCGGCCACCTGGTAAGTACAGATTCTGAAGAAGGCTTCGGCATCAGCAGCACCACCAACCGGTTGCAATTGCTTTTTGGCAACAAAGCGTCTTTCAATATTCAAAACCTGGCCGGGCATACTGTGGAAGCAAAAATCATTATGCCTGTTACCGTCAACTAACATGACATCATTCCGTAACCGTTATAAAATTATTTCGCCATGACAAAGAAAGCCATCCTCATAGACGACGAACGACTGGCCCGCAATGAGCTCCGCAAAATGCTGGCCGATTATCCGGATATTGAAATAGTAGACGAGGCCGGCAATGTAGAAGAAGGCTTGGAAAAAATAGAGCTGCTCAATCCGGATATTATTTTTCTCGACATCAATATGCCGGGCAAAACGGGTTTTGATTTGTTGCAGGAACTCGATCATTCTCCGTATGTAATTTTTACCACAGCATATGATGAATATGCAGTAAAAGCTTTTGAAGTAAATGCACTTGACTATTTGCTGAAACCCATTGACCCCAAGCGTTTGGCCGATGCCATACACAAAGTGGGCGAACTGGTACAAAAGGAAAAACAGGCTGTACAAGAAGCTGCGCAAAAAGGCAAACTCACCGAAGAAGATCAGGTGTTTGTAAAAGATGGTGAACGCTGCTGGTTTGTAAAGTTGGGCGATATCCGTTTGTTTGAAAGTGTAGGCAACTATGCCAAAGTATTTTTCGGCAACAACAAACCCCTCATTCTGAAAAGCCTGAATGCACTGGAAGAACGGCTGGATGAAAAGGTATTTTTCCGTGCCAACAGAAAACACATCGTCAATCTGCGCCTGGTAGACAAAGTAGAAAACTACTTCAACGGTGGGCTGCTGCTCGAACTGAAAGGCGGCGATAAAATAGAAGTAAGCCGCCGGCAAACGGTGAAGTTTAAAGAAATGATGAGCCTGTAAGCAAGCTGGAAGCCGAAGGCTGAAAGCTTAATGCAAACTGCAGATATCAAGAAAAGAAAACTCTTTTGTTCGCAAACCGAAAAAAATTGTATCAATAAACGTAAGCCTTGCAAACTGCAAATTACTGTCTGCAAACTTTCAACCTCTTTGTGCTCCTTCTGTTTTTCGTTGGTGTCTTTGTGGTTCAAAAAATCAAACTATTCATGAAATTCATTCTATCCACTGCAATTGTTATTTCCGCAGCCATTGCCTGCACTGCACAAAAAGCAGACAACGTAATTACACCTGCTGAAGTAAGCCGTGTGTTGAGCACCCTCAGCAGCGATGCTATGGAAGGCCGTCGCACCTTTACGCCCGGTATCGATAAGGCTGCAGCTTTCATTGCCGATGAGTTTAAAAATGCGGGGCTGCAACCCGGCGGCAGCAACGGCAGCTTTTTGCAAAGTTTCAGTATGTATCAGGCTTCGGTTGCAAGTGGCAGTGCCAGTGTTGATGGTAGCACCATTGCCATGGCAGACATCATTTGCCAAACCACTTCACCAAAAGTAACGGTTAGCAATACCGGCAATTATGAAGTGGTAAGCATTAACGCCAAGGACAACTTTTTTGCTCAGTACCGCACCTTACGCAACAAAACAAACAACCTCATCATTTTTGTAGATACCGCACACCGCAACAGTTTCCAACGTTTGAAGTCATTTGCAGGTGGTCCGCAGTTTGCCAGCAACAACAGCCAGGTGTATGTATTGAGCGGCCAGATAAAGCCTGCTACCTACCAGCTTGATTTGACCATGCATATTGAAGAAAAAAAGCTGGCAAATGTAGTAGCTGTATTACCCGGCAAAAGCAAGCCCAATGAATATGTCATCTTCAGCGGCCACTACGATCACCTTGGCTATGGCAAGCCCAACGAAAAAGGCGACAGCCTGTACAATGGCGCCAACGATGATGCTTCGGGCACAACAGCCGCTATTTTGCTGGCCAAATATTTTAAAGCACTGGGCAATAACGAACGCACATTGGTGTTTGCAGCATTTACTGCAGAAGAAGTGGGCGGCTATGGGGCTACTTACTTTTCAAAGCAGTACAACGCAGCACAGGTAATGGCTATGTTCAACATAGAAATGATTGGCACCGACAGTAAGTGGGGCACCAACTCAGCTTACATTACCGGCTACGAAAAAAGCAGCATGGGTACCATACTGGAAAAAAACCTGCAGGGTACAGCATTCAAGTTTTATCCTGACCCCTACCCCGACCAACAACTCTTCTACCGCAGCGACAATGCCACGTTGGCCCGTTTGGGTGTGCCTGCACATACCATCAGCACCAGCAAAATGGATAGCGAACCTCACTACCACAAAGCCAGCGATGAAATAGGCACGTTGGATACTAAGAACATGGCCGAAATCATCAGGGCCATAGCCCTTAGCAGCCGCAGCATTGTAAGTGGTACCGATACGCCGTCAAGGGTAGATACCCAAAGTCTTCGCTAATGGCATTTATATACATTAAAAAGGGCTGTTCACTTACGTGGCAGCCCTTTTTTCATTTATCAAACATCCGTCCAACTTATGCATTAACATCAATCAGCACCGGCGAGGCAGGTTCCATTGTCTTTGCCACCAGCTGCTGTACGGTTTTGGCCAATGCAGGCATTTGCTCCCTGATGGTTGAAGTCATTTCGATGCCTTGTTGCTGCAGCGATTCTATGCTAATCACCACCAACCATACATCGGGCATTTTGCCCAGTATTTGTAAAGCATTAATGAGGTCACGCATACCAATGTCGTGAGTGCTCATGGCCCTCGGAAAATCGGCTGCAAATTTTGGCCGTATCACCCGAATGGTACCAACATCGTAATTATCCAGTGCAGCATCAATGAGGATGACCACATCATACTGTTCAAAAAATTCGAGCAGGTGAAAGCCGCCTGTGCCACCATCAATTACGTCTACGCCTTCGGGCAAAATTTGTTGCTGTTGCTGTAGGTATTCGGCGAGGTGAACGCCTACGCCTTCATCGCCCATCAGGTAGTTGCCAATACCCAACACCAATATGCGGGGAGTTGCACTCATACAGTTGTTTCTTTTTGTGCGTTAGCTGTATTATCAGCTCCTTCAGCGTTGGCTTTCTGCTCTTGGTGATGATCAAAATATTCTTGTTCAATAAACTTCCAGCCACCGCCCATGCTGCTGATTTCGCCACGGCCTTCTACATAATCGTGGTAGAATACCAGGTACACATGCACCACAGAAAACAGTACAAAAAACCAGGTAGCCCAATGGTGTATCTGGCGCATCATGATATCGCCACCGAAGATGACTTGCACCCAGCCAAACATTTTTGGAAACCACCAAGTGCCCATACTGCTGTATAAGCCAAAGCCCGTAAGGCATTGTATCAGAAATGCAATAAATGTGAGAAAATAAGTGAAGCCAGCCACTGCATTGTGTCCTACATCCAAATGGTGGTCTTTATCTTTCATCATCAGCACATCAATTTTAATGACGTGTAGGAATTCTTTCCAATACTTTTTAGTAGTAGGAATAAAGTTGCGCCAGTTGGCGTATTTGTTTCCTACAAAACCCCAGTAGATACG
>JADLHL010000035.1 GCA_020848815.1 Chitinophagaceae bacterium
CCAATACCACTGGTACCGCCGGTAATCAACACTGTTTTTGGCATAGCAATCAATTGAATGCACAAGCTACAGGTCTGTACATTTTTACAGCACAAAAACTGTAGCCAATGGCCGCATTTTTCTGGTGAAAGTGCAGCCCGCCGCCTTTTTTACTCTGCTGCTATAAAATGAACGGCCACAATTTTATCGCCGCTGATGGTATAAATAGCGATGGCAGCCATGGGTGGAACACCTTTTTTAAATACCACCGATTCCTGATCAATCACGGTATTGCCCTGTACGATTCTGTTGACAAGCGTACAATGCAAATCGGGCGTTTGAGCAAACATACCTGTGTATTCCTGCCGCATGGTTTCCTTGCCTTTGTACAATAGTTTGTTGGGAAACATATAGACTGCCACTGTATCGGCGTAGGGTTGTAAAAAAGCGTTGATGTCACGTTTGTTGTAGGCATCAAGTTGCTGCTGTGCCAGCTGTGCCGGCAGGCTGGGCGTAGTTTGTGCAAAGGCATTAACGACCATCAACATCAAACACATACTGAGTAAAAAAGGGATGCATTTTTTCATAGGATAAATTGTTGCGACAATGTAACACCACTAACTGTTTTCCACAAGCGTAACAGCATACAATTTGTAAACAGGAATTCAAGCACTTTTACCAAAAGAAGCCAACGTGACCATCCCCGCTTTTGTACAACGCACCCTTTTTTTGTTGATAGCTGCAAGCCTGTCTGCTGTTGCAACAGCACAAAACAGCGGTTTGCAGCCCGTATTGCAAACCGGGCATCAGGATGATATTTTGTTTGCAGATGCAGATGCTTCGGCACAAGTATTGGCCACGGCCGACAAACACAACGTAATACTCTGGAACAGCAGCAATGGCCGGCAGTTGCGCAAAATCACCAGCGGGCAAACCATTCGTGGCATGGCGTTGTGCAACAAAGCATTGCAACTGGCCATTCTTTTGTACGACTACGGCATTGTGTCGGCTTTGTATTGGTACAACACACAAACCGGGGCACTCACAGACAGCATCAGCTTTAAACAATCCAATGCATGGGGCAGTTCTTTTCCACCATTAGATGCACTCATCAGCAGTGGCCAAAACGATGAAGTAGCCGTTCGATCTTTCAGCACTTTGCAGCTCATCAATCTCTCTACGAAACAGCGCAGCCCGGCGATTGAATTGTTTTCTTACGACAATCAGATAGCCTACAACCCAGCAACACAACGCTGGCAGCTTGCTGCCAACCGCAACGACCAGCTGGAGCTGCATTACATTGACGACAGCTATACCAAACAGCTTCAAACCATTTACGACCGCAGCGAAAAGCCGATGGCGCTTAGCTTTCATGCGTCGGGCAAAATGGCCATGCTACTGGCGCCCAACAAGCTGATGATTTTCAACGATGCAGACACCACGTTGCAGGAAGTAACACTACCCGGCAGTAACAACCTTCGGAGTTATGAGCACTACGATATTCGTTGGAATATTGCGGGCAATTTGTTGCTCTGCAATATTGGGCAAGATGCCCATGTGTATGATGCCAATCAGCAAACATGGATTAACGATAAAGACGATGCTTTGAAATACGCAGAGCATGTATTGGCTATTGATGACAGCAATGATAAAATAGCTGCGATAGGTGAGCAAATGCCATACATTCTTCGCTGGCCGCAGCAACAGTCTTTCACCAGTTTTGATACCAAAGTGATGAGCCTGCAACAGCTACAATATGCACCCAACGGAAAAATGCTGTCATCGGTTCCCGGCATCACGTTTGCAGATTATAGCCATGTAGTTGACCTCAGCACCGGCAGGCTGATGCACAACCGCAATTATCCACTGGGTATTTACCAATGGCTCAGCGATTCGCTGGTGCTCACCACCGTACCCGATGATTACGGCGACAAACCAAAGCTGGCGCAGGTTTGCAATTTTTATACGGGTCATGTGTTGCAAACTTTTGTACACCCAAAAGCCGAAAAAAAACCGGAAGCAGCCTTGCTTTCACCAGACGGTAAAGTCTTTGCCAGCATCAATGCATTGTACAAAGAACTGGTGATTTTAAGAGGACCAAATTTCAGTCAGCAAACAAGGATGCTGCTGCCTACTACCACTTCCACGCATATTGAATTTACGCCCGATAGCCGCTACCTCATTGTGGGTAGTGAAAGCATCCGCATTTATGATATTCAGAGCAACAAATGGAAGATATTGAGAGACACGGCAAGAGTGTACAGCATCGATAATTTTACGGTAACGCCAGACAGTAAAGAATTGTGGTTTGAGCTGTTGGACAACAAGGTAGAAACGGTTGTTTACAGCTATACGTTTTCAACCGGCGAATACCGATTGAAAAGAAAATCGGACACCCTCATCAGCATCATCAAACATCATCCCTACAAACCCATGTATGCCATTGGTTATTTCAATGGTGTGGTGGAAATACGGGATGCTCAAACAGATGCCATTTTGTTTCGGCAAAAAGTGCATGATGCAGTAGTGGATGAAGTATTGTTTCACCCGACCAGAAATTGGGTGAGTACCTTGGGCAGCGACCAATTATTGCGTTGTATCAACATCGACAAACAAAGCATTCAATACAGCATGGCCTTGCTGAGCAATGCGGCAGAAAAAGGGCCCGCCATTTTTACCCCCGACCGCTATTACATGATGCCGCCCACACTCACTACCGAAATGCATTTTGCCAAAGGTTTTCAAACCTACTCCTTCGCCCAGTTTGACCTGCAGCTCAACCGCCCCGACATTGTATTGCAACGCATGGGCGAAGCAGCGCCAGAGCTGATACAGATGCAACAAAAAGCAGCAGAACGCCGCTGGCAAAAAGCAGGCATGACGGCCGCACAAGATTTGCAGGCATTCGACAGCATGGAGCCTTTGCTATTGTACAACCGCAAGGAGCTCAGCAACAGCAGTACAGAGCCGGTGGTAGAGTTGCAGTTCATTACCCGCTATGCTGCGGCAAACATCAAGCAACTAACGGTGTACGTAAACGGGCAGAAAGCCTACACCGGCAAAGCAGGCACCAACCGCTGGAAAATACCGGTTGCACTCAGCACCGGCAGCAACCTGATTGAAGCAGCGTACCTCAGCAACAATGGCACAGAAAGCCTGCGGGAAAGCATCGACATTACTTACGAACCCGTAACGCAGGTTGAGGCCCGCACTTACTACATTGGCATTGCGGTTTCGCACTACGCCGACAGCAATTACAATTTGCAGTTTGCTACCAAAGATGTGCAGGATATTGCGCAGCGTTTTCAACAGCAATACAGCAATGCTTCTGTGCATTTGTACACCGATACTGCGGTTACCTTGACGCTACTCGACAGCATTCATCAATTGCTGAAACAAACCACCGTGCACGACCGGGTGATTGTGTCTTACTCGGGCCATGGCCTGTTGGATACCGGTTACAATTTTTACCTCGCCAGTTACGCCAGCAGCTTTGAGCAACCAGCCTTGCACAGCATTCCGTACAATAGTCTCACCAATATTTTTACCAATGTGCCAGCCAGACAAAAACTCTTGCTGATAGATGCCTGCCACAGCGGTGAAATAGACAAAGAAAATGTGCAGTTCAACTTTGGCAACAGCATGGCAGCCAAACCTGTGGGCCGCAGCAGCATTCGCAAAGTGCAACGCAAAACACAGCTGGGCAATACCGTGAAGCTGATGGAAACTTATTTCACCGATGTGTCGAAAGATTTGGGTGTCAACATCATTTCCGCGGCTGCGGGTGAAGAGTATGCTCTGGAAAGCAGTGAGTGGAATAATGGCGTTTTTTCGTACAGTTTTATGCAGGCTTTGTTTGATAAAAAAGCAGACATCAACTACGATAAAAAAATAACGCAAACAGAGTTGCGCAAATACATGCAGCAGCGGGTACAGGAACTCACCAATGGCAAACAACAACCCACCAGCCGCAGTGTAAATGCCAGCTACGATTGGGCGTTTTAAGCTCAGGCTTGTTGCATTGCGGTTACCAGTTTCACGGCTTCAACGGCCTCTTGCACATCGTGCACCCGCAGTATGTGTATGCCTTTTTGCAAGCCAATGGTATTGAGTACCGTGGTGCCATTCAATGCTTCAGCAGCGGTGGTACCTAAGGTTTGGTAAATGGTTCTTTTACGGCTGATGCCCATGAGCAATGGACGTTGTAATGTGAGCAGCACTTCCAGCTGACGCAGCAATTGAAAATTATGTGCCGTGGTTTTGGCAAAGCCAAACCCCGGATCGATGATGATATCTTTTATACCTGCCGCAGTGCATGCCGCCAATCGTTCAATAAAATAATCCAGGATGTCTGTCAGCAGATTGTGGTACTCTGCCAGCTGGTTCATGCTGCCGGGTGTACCCTTCATGTGCATGCAGATGTAGGGCACTTGCAGGCGGCCAACAGTCGGCAGCATCTCCGCATCAAGATGGCCACCGCTTACATCATTTACAATATGTGCCCCGGCTTGCACGGCAGCTTCTGCAACCGCAGCATGAAAGGTATCCACACTGATCAGCATGTTGGGACAAGCCGCTGCAATGGCTGCAATCACCGGCACTACGCGGTCGGTTTCTTCGGCCGCCCCTACCCAATCGGCACCGGGGCGGGTGCTTTGGCCACCAATATCCACCATTGCTGCACCTGCTTTCTGCATGTGCATAGCGGTGGCTACGGCTTCCTCTACTTGAGTTTTGCGGCTGTTGGCAAAAAAAGAATCGGGCGTGGTATTGATAATGCCCATCACCATGGGCTGGTCGATGACGACAAGTTTTCCCCTGCAATTGAGTGTATACATGCGGTTGATAACGAAGCTTTACTTTTGGCTGCCGGTAAAAGTACCACATCGCATGACTAAAACAATTGAACAATACAACGCCGCCATTGCATCTGCCCGAGATATTTTTATGAAGAAAGCCAGCGATTATGGCACTTCGTGGCGGGTGCTGCGGCCCATTTCTGTAGCCGATCAAATCTACATCAAGGCCCGCCGCATTAGGCAGCTGCAGGAAAATGAACTGCAGCTGGTGGCCGATGATATTCCCAGCGAATTTCGTGGCATCATCAACTATGCCATCATTGGATTGATTCAGCTCGACATCGACAATGATGAAATTGAAACCCTGCCGCTGGAAGAATGTGCCAGCCGGTACGATGAAAAAGTGAGCATCGTTCGCCAGCTAATGGAAATGAAAAACCACGACTATGGCGAAGCGTGGCGGGAAATGAGTCAGGAAAGTTTTGCCGACCTGATTATGATGAAGATTTACCGCATGAAGCAAATCATTCGCAACGAAGGTAAAACCATCATCAGCGAAGGATTGGATGCCAACTATATGGACATCATGAACTACGCGGTGTTTGCCCTGATACTGCTGGCCGAAGCGGAGCAGCTGTGATGCAAC
>JADLHL010000036.1 GCA_020848815.1 Chitinophagaceae bacterium
AAAAACACAAGCTCATTACTGCTTCGCAAATAGCCCTGATGCAGGAAGTAATGCAGGCACAACACAAACCCAAAACCAAAGTAGCGTTGCCAACTGGCGAAGGGTTGGAGTTTTTGGAAATTGCCAGTATCATCCGCTGCGAAAGCGACAACAACTACACCCGCATTTTTTGTAACGATAAAACGCAACACCTCATTTGCAGAACCCTGAAAGATGTAGAAAAAGTATTGTCAGAAAATGGCTTCATCCGTATTCACCAAAGCCACCTCATCAATCCGCAGTACATGCGCAAATTATTGCGCAATGACGGTGGTAGTATCGTTATGACAGATGGTTCGGAACTGGCCATCAGCCGTACAAAAAAAGACCGCATTATTGAGCTGCTGTCGGGGGTAGAAAAATTATGATGTTGTAGTGGTTGTTTTGCAACAACGATAGGCCCACCACAATAGCAATGGATGCACAATCAATAAGCGAACCCATGCTACCCAAACAGGTACACACAAACCGTTGGGGTCGAGGCAGCCATCCTTTTGTATCATCCAGATATGTGCCGGTACAAATGCCAGCAACATGGCCATAATGCCCCATGCCGCCCATCTTCTGCTGCGGGCATTTATCAAACTCAGGGCCAACACTACTTCAGCTACACCACTCAGGTTGTTTAGCAGTATTTTATTGCCGAGATAGTCGGGTATCAATGGTAAATAAAACTCGGGCACCCGAAAGTGATTGATGCCTGCCAGAAAATAAGCAGCGGCCATGAGCCATGCACTCCAGGGTTTTTTCTTTGTAGCTTCTTGCATAAAAAAGTTAGCATGGCAAGTTCAATCTTTTGCCAATCATTTTGATAAAGCTATAGGTTTGCCAGATGATGTTACAATCCAAGCTGCCAAATGTTGGCACCACCATATTTACCGTCATGAGTGCGTTGGCTACTGAGCACAATGCCATCAACCTCGGACAAGGATTTCCCGATTATCCCATGGATGAAGCATTGACCGATTTGGTAAACAAAGCCATGAAAGATGGCTACAACCAATATGCTCCCATGCCCGGGCATTTGGCACTGCGGGAAGCCATTGCCCAAAAAGTGCAGCGGTTGTATGGCACTACCATTAATCCCGATACAGAAATTACCATTACACCAGGTGGTACCTATGCCATTTACAGCGCTATTACTGCAGCCATTGGTCCGGGTGATGAAGTCATTGTGTTTGAACCAGCTTACGACAGCTATATTCCAAACATAGAAATCAACGGTGGCAAAGTCGTTCGCATACCGCTGCAGTTTCCCGATTACAGCATTGATTGGGAGGCGGTACGCAAGGCCATTTCGCCACGCACCAAAATGATACTGCTCAATTCGCCACACAACCCCACGGGGGCCGTGCTGAGCGAAACGGACATTGCACAACTCCGTAGTACGGTAGCTGGTACCAATATCCTCATCATGAGTGATGAAGTGTATGAGCACCTCATATTTGATGGCCGCCAACACCAGAGTATGCTGCGCTTCCCCGATTTATACGAACGCAGCTTTGTGTCGTTTAGTTTTGGTAAAGTGTACAACTGCACCGGTTGGAAATTAGGCTACTGCATAGCACCGCCGGCTTTTACCAAAGAATTTCGGAAAGTGCACCAGTTCAATTGCTTTAGCTGCCACAGCCCTGTACAGGTGGCACTGGCACAGTACCTGCAGTTGGAAGAACCCTACCAACGACTGAGCGGTCAGCTACAAGCCAAGCGGGATTATTTCCGTCAGTTGATGAAAGCCACACCGTTTGAAGTAGTACCCTCTTTTGGCAGCTATTTCGAAATGTACAGCTATGCCAACATCAGTCAGGAAAGTGATACAAACATGGCCATGCGGTTGGTGAAAGAATGTGGTGTGGCTACCATTCCTGCTTCGGCATTTTATGTAGATGGCGACGATCACAGAGTGCTGCGTTTTTGCTTCGCTAAAAAAGAAACGACGCTGGAAGCAGCGGTAGAACGGCTAAAGAAAATGGAAGCATAGGACGCGGATGATTGGATGGGTGAGGAATTTTACGGAAAGTTGAATCGGATTTAGCTGCAACAAGTCCATTGCTTTTACAACACGAATTGTTTGACAGCCCCGGGTTTCAACCCGGGGAAGGCATGCAGCATTGTAAACCACAGGGGTTTGAACCCCTTTCATATAAAAGGATTAAGGCAGATGTAGAAAATGACAAGGGTTTCGGTAAATGAATTCTTACCAGTGTCATGCATCATTCACGACGCTACATTTATGAGTAGATGCATAAATGCCCTACCTTTCCATTTCTTTTAAACCTGCGTTATGTTTATTTTCCGTGGTTTTTTGCCCATGCTTACTGTGGCTGTTTTTTCAATAGCTGTGTTGTCTTGCAGCAGTCCTGATCCTTATACGTCATTAACTGCGGAGGAAGCCACGAAATTTGCCCAAGAGCTGGAGCAACATTTGGCAAAAGATGAGGCATCTTTTTTGAGCGATAATATTGATGAGGAAGCTTTTCGCCAATGCTTTGCCGATGCGCTGTATATGGAAGCCGATCATCCGGATATCCGCAACCTCGATATTTTCAGAGATGCCAAAAAGCTCGGTGGTTTGATAGTGCAGTCAAAAGGTAAGTCGGGCCATTACCGCCTGCTGCGTATGTTGCAGCAAGATGGCAAACACATTGCCCGGTTCAGGTTGTACACCCATGAAGGCGGACTCAACTATCACGATGTTAAATTGATGAAGCGGGATGGCAAAGTGAAAGTAGCGGATGTTTTCATTTTCATGACGGGAGAAACACTGGCAGAAACATTTGCTCAGGAAACAAAATTTTTGCATAGCGGTGGCGGCAAAATCAATCAGCACAAGGCCTACTACATGGAGCTGAAAGAAGACATGCAACAAAAGCAAAGAGAAGGAGATAGCGAAGGAGTGCTGGCAGTGTTTGATGCGTTGCCCGGTGCCGTGCAAGCCTGGAAAACAACCCTGCTGCCTGCCATACAGGCCAGCCGTTTATTGGGCGATACTGCCCGTGAAACAAAACTACTACAGCAATATCAGTCCTACCATCATACCCCTACCGACAGGTGCATGCTTCAGCTGATTTATCATTCGTTCCGCTACAATTATGATAGTTCGATGGTTAAGGTCAACCAACTTGATTCGCTGGTGGGCAAAGACCCGTCATTGGATTTTCACCGGGCTATTATGGCGCTAAACAATGATGACCGTAAAACCTGCATTGCCTTGCTCCAAAAAATGTATCCTACCAAAGCGGCTTTTGGCGATGTGCTGCTCTACCTCGGCGGCCTCAAGTGGGTAGATGGTGATGTAACCGAAGCCAAGAAAATTTTCAGGGCCTACCGCAGCATGCCCGACTACGATGCCGCCAAAGAAGCCGACATGATGCGGAATGTGAAAGGCGGTTAAGGGTTATTGCCGCGTCAGTTTTTCAATCAACACACGATGTGCTGGCATAGCGCTGCTCAATGCCGTAGCAGTAGCCAATTCAAAATCGGCAAAATCGAAACCGGGTGCCACCGTGCAACCCACCAGTGCATAGCCAAGCGGGCCAAGGGTTTCGCTGGCAAACCAGTGCCCGGCGGGTACCATGCCCTGCTGTTGTTCGCCATCGCCTTTGCCCAGTTTGATGCAGCTGTAGTTCCCCTCCGGCGATAGCACATGCACCAGCACCGTATCGCCTTCGTAGTGGTGCCAGCCTTCATCGCTGGCTATGCAGTGAAAAGCCGAAAAATTGCCCGCCGTCAGCAAAAAATAAATGGCCGTGCTCATGGGGCGTGGGCCATTGGCCGTGGCCACCAGCGTGGGGCTGCGGTAGGTTTCGGCATAAAAGCCGCCTTCGGGGTGCGGCAGTAATTGCAGCTGTTGTACGAGGGTGTCGATGCGGTTCATGCCGGCAAGTTGCACAAAAAATCGGGGCGGGGGCACAATCCTGAAACCCTTTGGCTTCAAAGTAGTTTCTTTGCACGGCCAAATAGTAAAACGGCCAGTAAAAATTCACTTTATGTCATTAATTGTGGTAGGCACCATGGCGTACGACGCCCTTGAAACGCCCTTCGGAAAAGTAGACAAAATTGTAGGCGGAAGCGCCACCTATGCAGCCTATGCCGCTGCCAACTTTGTACAGCCCGTGCAGCAAATCAGCATTGTGGGTAATGATTTTGAAGAAGCTATTCTCGACGACCTGCACAGCCGCGGCGTACAAACCGAAGGCGTAGAAAAAGTGGCCGACAAGCCTTCTTTCTTTTGGAGCGGTCGCTACCACCTCGATATGAACAGCCGCGACACGCTGGTAACAGACCTGAACGTGCTGGCCGATTTTAACCCGCAGGTGCCCGAATCGTATCAGGGCAGCGAGTTTTTGCTGCTGGGCAACCTGATGCCCAAGCTGCAAAAGCAAGTGATTGACCAACTGACCACCCGCCCCAAACTCATAGTGCTCGATACCATGAACTTTTGGATGGACAGTGCCTGGGACGACCTGATGGTAAACCTGAAACTGGTAGATGTACTGCTGGTAAATGATAGCGAAGCCCGCCAGCTTACCAATGAGTTTAGCCTGGTAAAAGCAGCCCGCAAAATCATGGACATGGGTCCGAAATACCTCATCATTAAGAAGGGCGAACATGGTGCATTGCTCTTCCACGAAGACAGTGTGTTTTTTGCACCGGCGCTGCCGCTGGAAGATGTGTTTGACCCTACTGGTGCCGGTGATACTTTTGCTGGTGGCTTTATGGGCTGGCTGGCCAAAACCGGCGACATCAGCTTCCAAAATATGAAGACGGCCATCATCGTGGGTTCGGCCATGGCTTCTTTCTGTGTAGAAAAGTTTGGCCCGCAACGGATGCAGGAACTCACCAAAGCAGAAATTGATGCCCGCATTCAGCAGTTTGTGAATTTGGTGCAGTTTGATATTGAGCTGGTGTAGGAGGAGTTAATTGGTTAATTAGTTGACTGGTTAACGAGTGATTGGTAAATCTCCTTTGTGTTTACTTTGTAGCTTAGTGATTCAAAAAAAATGAATAGGCGAATATTCGCCAATATAAAAGAGAGCAGCTATTGATGGGCTGCTCTCTTCTTTTTGTATTAACCGCCAATGTTGGTCGCTGACCAGCATTGGAAATGAAACATTCTATAACAAAGCTGCTAACACTTCATCATATTCTAATTCTTTGGCGGCCATCATCGGAGTTTTATTAACCTTATTTGCATGATTGGGATTAGCCCCTGCATTGATAAATAGTGTAACGATTTCGACATGGGTACCAAAACCTTTATCACTCATTACGGCTGTCCATAAAGGTTCATTGCCAAATGAATCGGCAATGCTTAAGTCCCCTCCTTGCTCAATAATGAATTTTGCTATTTCATGTTTATTGTAAAAGGCACAATAGTGCAAAGCTGTTTGCCCTTTACTGTCTTGCAGATTGACATCACAACCTGCTTCAATAATCATTATTGCGATCTCATCATCGCTTTTTGAAAGTGCAAGGTGTAATGCACTGTAGCCATAATTATCTACCCAAGCTTCTATTCCCCTCGAAATCGCATTTTTTAAACCCGGTTTGTCTTTTTTTTCGATTAAGTCAAAAATCATAGAACTTGTATTGGATTATTCAATGTTTTAGTAAAAGGTTCTCTAATTATTCAGCTGCCCTCGCAGGTGGCTCAATATGTTTTGATACATTTTTTCAATCAGGCGTTGTTCCATCAGTTCTTCGTCGCGGTTGGTGCTGTTGCGGGGCGCATTAATTAGTTCCCAATCCTGGTTACTGAGGGCACCGGCATCGCCTTTGTAAGTAGCCCAGCTGGTTTTAAACGAGTAGTTCTCATGAAAGCTGCGGTTGCTGATGCGTTCGTTATTGTCATCGTCCATAATGCGTAGCTCCAGTCTGCCAGTAGCCGTGTACGTTACTTCTGTAACAGATAAGGTAGCGGTCAGTTTTTTATAGATGGGCCGGCCGGCAGTATCCTTACCAATTTCTGCTTGTTTTTCTACGGTGCGGTCAAAGCGGTTGCTGCGGGGATTGTCCATTTGCAGCTGTGTCCACACCGGTTGTACGGTCCAGTTGGGGCGAACGTTTTGCCGCTGCACATCCCAGCTATTGTACACCCGGTACCAGCCGCCACTGTTGTAGGTACCGCCCAGGTCGTTTACCAGTTGCTCACTCAGGCGGGGTGTGCTACCCATATTGTTATTGCCAAAATTGTTATTGCCATAGCGGTTGTTGTAGTAAAAACCTTCTGCACTCAGCGGCAGTATCACAGCGTTTATAATGCCTTGCTCTTTGGCCTGCCGTATCAGTTGGCGGGTGTTTTTATAATCGGGCATCCACTGCTGCACTTTGGTGAGTGAGCGGTAGGCGCTGCGGGCACTGCGCCAGTTGTTGTCATCCATCCACTCCGCAGCCTGCTCGTAATGGCCGCTCACCAATTCGAGTTTTGTTTTTTCAATTTCTGCACCCACAGTGCCGGGCTTCAGCAGGTTGCTCACGGTGCTGTAACCACGAATGCGATCGTAAAACGATTGCAGATTGATGTAGTAGCCGAGCAAAGATTCTTTGCCTTCTAAAGTGCTGCTGTATTGATACTGCGTAATGCCTGCCTGGTATTGGTTGTGCAGATAGTCGTACGCAAATTTTACCTGGTCGCCAATGTATTTATCCGAAGGATTGGCACTGTATTCCCGAATCAGTTTTTCGAGTTTTTTCTCGGTAATGTTTTTGTCTTCGTAAATGCTTTTGCTGCCGCCGCAGGCCATCAGCATTGAGGCAAACAAGAGGGTGTAAATAATTTTCATGCAGGTAGTTTTTTGAAAGACGCAACAAAGCCGCGGTTGTTAGTTACGGCCTTGTTAAGGATCTGTCTTCGCTACAAATTTGGCTAGAATTTTTTGGCAATGGTCACGGTGTTTTTAAACACTTGCCGCTGGCCTTGCAGATTGAATATTTCTGTAAAAACAATGTAGGTGCCCACGGGTACTTTTTGCAGTTTGTCATTCAATCCATCCCAACGAAAATTGCCGCTAATGCCGCAGGTTGCATTGCGCTGCAGCACTTTTACAGGACGGCCCGCAGCATCCATAATGGTAATGTTGGCCACATAACCCGGCTGCGCAAACTGATATTGAATCAATGCAAAATCTTCAAAGCCATCATTGTCGGGACTAAAGATGGCAGGTTGAATGCTGATGCTGGCCGTGTTGGCTAGGGCTGTTTTTTGCTGGCTATTGGTAGCAGTAGGTGTGCCATAGCCAACTGTTTTGGCAGCACTCGTCCAGTTGTCTTTGTTGTTGGAGGCGGCATTGGCATCAATGCGTTCCAGTGCAATGCCTTCTTTGTTGCTGATGAGGGCAAAATGCCAGTTGTCGTCGTAGGCTACTTCATCCAGTATGCGGCCGGCATTGTTCAGCAACAGCACCGTGCCTTTGTCATCAGGATACGAAGGCATGCTACCGGCAATTTTTACCGACATGCCCGGCTTCATCACCGTGTATTGTTGTGCTACGGTGGCGGGGTCAGTACTCACCACCAAATACTCCTGCGGAAACAACGGAAAATTGTCAGTGAGGATGCTGCCGAAAGTACCAACGCTGCCATTGCTGCTGCGGTTGGCCAGCACCAATTGCTGCACGTTAATAATCTTGTTGCTGCGGTTGTAGAGCTCTACATAATCTACTCCCTGCGGGTTGGGGTTGAAGAGGATCTCATTCACCACCACATCGTTGCTGTCGGCAGTGCCAAAGCTGCCCAGCTTCACCCGGCTGAAATTATTGTCTACGGCATTGCCACTACAATCAGTTACGTTTTTGGCATCTACGGTGTAAATGGTATTGCCAGCCAGCGGAGCACTCAGCAACAGGTTTACCCGGTTGAAGAAAGGTGCTACCGGAGTAGCGGTTATTACATTTATGCCATTGGAAATTTGGTAATTGTTTGTCGTCGCCAACCGGCTGCTGTCCATGGTTTCATCAAATACCAATTGTGCCAGCAACGAAGTAGATGCTGCAGCATACAACAACCGCGGAGCACGGGTATCTGCATTCACTTTATTGACACTATTGATGGCGCCGGGTGTACCGCCTTTGGCATCGGTGCTGGCGGTCCAGTTGCCGGTACCGGTGCAGGCATTTTTTACATCTATCATTTCCAGCGTCCAGCCGCCATCGGCTTTTACCGCATTGTTGTACCAACTGCTGCTGTACGATACCGCATGCATCACCGTGCCATTGGGTGCCAGCAGCAGGAGCTCATCTGCATCGTTGCTCAAACTGGGAAAACTGGTGACGCTGATGGTGCGGCCAAACACACTCAATCCGGCTACTTGTGAAGCGGTGCACACCACCACACTACTATCGGGTGCTAATACCAAAGAGGGCATAGCGCCACTGGCTGTGGTACCGGGTTTTTGCAACCGAAATCCTTGCAGGTTAATGGCCGTTGAAGAAGCATTGCGCAGCTCAATCCACTCGGCATTGGGCAACCCAATTTGTGGCGTTGGGTCGGCCATTATTTCTGATATCACAATGCTGTATCTGGCTTGCGCCAAAATGTTTTCACTGCAAACGATTGTGCAAACGATGACCAGCAACAGCCATGGGAATTTTCCTTTCATAGTCCGCATGAAAATAACACACTTAGGTATATTCAATTTTAAATTTTGATTGCCTGCTTATGTCCATCACCAAGCCCCGCTTATCGTTTTGGCAAATCATCAACATGAATGTCGGGTTCTTCGGCATTCAGTACAGTTTTGGTTTGCAACAAAGCGCCGTCAATCCCATCTACGATATGCTGGGTGCCAGTCCTGATGAGATACCGCTGCTCAACCTTGCCGGTCCTATGACGGGCTTGCTGGTGCAGCCCATTATTGGTGCTCTCAGCGATAAAACCTGGAGCCCTCGCTTTGGCCGACGCAAGCCGTACTTTTTTATTGGCGCCATCATGTGTAGCCTGGCGTTGTTTCTGTATCCTTTTAGCAGCAGCTTATGGATGGCCGCAGGCTTGCTCTGGATTTTGGATGCCGGTAACAACACCGCCATGGAACCTTACCGGGCTTTTGTGGCCGATAAACTCGATGTATCGCAACAGCCTACAGGCTTTCAGGCACAAAGTTTTTTCACCGGCTTCGGGCAAACATTGGCCAACCTGTCGCTCTTCATTTTTCCCATGATTTTTGTAGGCACCACAGGCAAGCTGCCCACTTGGGTGTATGCCTCATTTTTTCTGGGAGCGGTGTGCAGCATCGCCTCCATTTGGTGGAGTGCCCGCACCACACCGGAGATACCACCTACTGAAGAAGAATTGGCACACATGAATGCAACACCACTCAATGTATTCTCTCCTTTTGTAGAAATTATCAGCGCCATTAAAGACATGCCACGCATTATGTGGCAGCTGGCATTGGTGTATTTGTTTCAGTGGTATGCTTTGTTTTGCTACTGGCAAAACAGCAGCAAGAGTATTGCACAATCCGTGTTTCATACTTCGCCATCCGAAAATCCAACCTTGTATGAAGAAGCGGTGAGCTGGACAGGCCTGGTAAATGGCTGGTACAATATTGTTACGTTTTTATCGGCATTTGCATTGGTGTGGTTTGCCAAAAAATATTCACCCAAGCTGGTGCATTTTGCCTGCCTCATTTTGGCGGGCATTGGTTTTCTCGCTTTTCCTTTTATAGAAAATAAATACCTGCTTTTTCCTGCCATTACTGGTTTTGGTATTGGCTGGGCCAGCATGATGGGTATTCCTTACCTGATGGTGGTGAGCAATATTCCAAAGGAACGTTACGGCGTGTACATGGGTATCGTCAATATGATGATCGTTATTCCGATGATTTTGCAAAACATCACGTTTGGCTATGTGCTCAAACATTTTTTAAACAATGACCCGGGCAAAGCCATTGCACTGGCAGGTGTACTGTTGCTACTGGCTGCTGCTGCCACATTGCTCATGAAACCCAAACAACCAACCGGCGAAATCGTATTGACAGCTGGCGGCGGTCATTGATTCACCCTCTTTCTTTTTGCTATGAAAAAAACATTTGTCGCCTTGTTGCTGATGATGCTTGCAGCCCTTGGTATGCTTGGCTGCAACAGCAATACCAGCACCAATAATACTATGATACAAACAGACAGCAGCGAACAACGCTGGTGGAAAGAAGCCGTAGTGTATCAGTTGTATCCCCGCAGTTTTAAAGACAGCGACGGCGATGGTATTGGCGATTTGAAAGGCATTATTGAAAAACTGGATTACCTCAAAAGCCTGGGTGTAGATGTGGTGTGGCTCAATCCCATTTACAGCTCTCCCAACGATGATAATGGCTACGATGTGAGTGACTATCGTGGCATTATGCCGGAGTTTGGTACCATGCAGGATTTTGATGCCTTGCTCAAAGGCATGCACGAACGTGGTTTGAAAATGGTGCTGGATATCGTGGTGAATCATAGCAGCGACGAACACGAATGGTTCAAACAAAGCCGCAGCTCCAGAGACAACAAATACCGCGACTACTACCATTGGTGGCCCGCAGAAAAAGGCAAGCCTCCGTATCGCTACAGTTTGTTTGATGTGAACCACGATGCGTTGCGCTACGACTCATTGACCAATGCGTATTACCTGCACTACTTTGGTGTAAAGCAGCCCGACCTTAACTGGGAAAATCCCAAACTGCGCCAGGAGATTTACGACATGATGAAGTTTTGGGCAGAAAAAGGCGTGGATGGTTTTCGCCTCGATGCATTTCAGTTTGCCGCAAAAGATACCAGTTGGCCTGAGCTGCCCAAAGGCTACGAAAAGGAATTTGCCAAACACGTAGCCATGAAGCCCGCTATACATGGTTATTTGAAAGAAATGCATGAACAAGTGCTCAGCAAGTATGATGTGATGAGTGTGGCAGAAGGTGCCGGCAATAGTTTTGAAGATGCCCACAACCTGGTAGATGCCGACAGAAATGAACTGAACATGGCTTATGCTTTTGAAGCCATTGATTTAGCAAAAAGCAACGGGTACAATTTTGTGCAATTCAAACAGGTATTCAGCAAGTGGGACAGCGCCTTTGCAGATAAAGGCTGGCTCTCCATTTTTTTGGCCAACCACGACAATGCCCGTATGGTTACCCGCTGGGCCAACGATAGCCCGGAGCATAGAGAGGTAGCTACTAAAATGCTCAACACCTTTTTGCTGAGCATGCGGGGCACGCCTTACTGCTACTATGGCGATGAACTCGGCATGAACAATCCGGGTTTTACTAAAATATCAGATTATAAAGACGGCCCATCGCTGAACGACTATACTTACAAGCTCAACAATGGCATGAAGCCGGAAGATATTTTGAAAGAAATGCGATTTAGCTGCAGGGATAACGGTCGTACGCCTATGCAATGGAATGTATTGGCACAGGCAGGCTTCACCACTGGGGTGCCTTGGATAGCCGTCAACAAAAATTATACCACTGTCAATGTGGCCATGCAGGAAAAGGATGACAATAGTTGCCTTCAGTATTTCAAACGCATGGTATCATTGCGCAAAGCAGAAAAAGCATTGGTGTATGGTAAATACAACTTGCTGGATGCGGGTAACCAACAAGTATATGCTTACACCCGTGAGTGGCAGGGTAAAAAACTATTGGTGCTGCTTAATTTTTCTGCCAAGACTGCTACAGTCAACACGGGCATCAACACCACCAATGCCAAAGCACTCATACACAATTACAGCACCGCACCAGCTGCCACACTGCGGCCCTATGAAGCCGTTATTTATGCTTTATAACAACGTATGAGATGAATAAAAAAATTGTTTTGTGGTCGATAGCAGTGGGGCTGGGGGGCTTGCTGTTTGGTATGGATGTAGCGGTGATATCCGGTGCGGAAAAAACCATTCAGCAACTCTGGGACCTGAGTAGTTGGATGCATGGCACTGCTATTGCGATGGCGTTGTACGGCACAGCAGTAGGTGCGGCGTTTGGCAATATCCCCGCCAATAAAATAGGCCGCAAAAAATCACTCTTGTGGATTGGTGTTTTGTTTTTGCTGTCATCCATTGGTGCGGCCTTGGCACCAGAAATCTGGAGCTTCATGTTCTTCAGGTTTATGAGTGGATTGAGCATTGGTGCATCATCGGTAGTAGCGCCGGTATACATTTCAGAAATTGCACCCGCCAAATACCGCGGCCGTTTGGTCATTTCCTTTCAGCTGAATATTGTAGCCGGCATTTTGCTGGCCTACCTCAGTAATTACTTGTTGCAAGGTGTGGGCGGTAGCAACGATTGGCGTTGGATGCTCGGCATTGTAGCTGTACCTTCTGCATTGTTTTCCATCATCATGCTGGCCGTACCCGAAACACCACGGTGGTTGCTGCTATTTAAAAATGATGAAGCCAAAGCAAGAGCAATATTGGCCATTACGGAAGACAATATTGACCAAACCATTCAAGACATTAAAAACTCTGCTACGCAAACCCAAACAGCGTTATTCAACAAGCAGTTTTACAAACCGCTGTTACTGGCTTTTTTACTGGCTACTTTCAATCAACTGTCGGGCATCAATGCCATCATCTACTTTGCGCCAAGGGTGTTTGAAATGGCAGGATTGGCTAAAGCCTCTGCGTTTTTGGGAACAGTTGGCATTGGTGTGGTCAATCTATTGTTTACCATCATCGGCTGGTCGCTGATTGATCGCTTTGGCCGGCGTACACTGATGTTCATTGGTTCCATCGGTTACATCGTGTCACTGAGTTTGGTGGCATGGTCATTTCATACCGGCGATAGCGATTTCATTGTGTACTATGTGTTCTTGTTTATAGCGGCACATGCCATTGGCCAGGGTGCGGTTATATGGGTATTCATTTCCGAAATTTTTCCCAATGCCGTTCGGGCAGCAGGTACTTCGTTTGGCAGCCTTACACATTGGGTATGGGCAGCTTTGGTGGCGCAGGTATTTCCTTTTTTTGCCAACAATGTGGGCGGCAGTTACATCTTCGGATTTTTTGCCGGCATGATGGTATTGCAGCTGCTGTTTGTTTGGCGCATGATGCCCGAAACAAAAGGCATTGCACTGGAAGACATGGATAAAAAAACATTGGTATTACATTAAAGAAACATCGCTAAAAGCTTTCCTTACCCCTCCTTTGGAGGGGAACTAAAGGGGAGGTAAAAAAGAAAATAATTTTTAGCGATGACATTAAGCAATTAATCTGCAAGCATGGCAAAAGTTTTGTGCATAGGAGAAGCGCTGATTGATATGATTTGTACCGACAAGGGCAAACCATTATCAGCCGGCGAAAACTTTTTGAAAAAAGCAGGCGGTGCACCAGCCAATGTGGCTGCAGCCATTGCTGCATTGGGCGGCAGCGTAGACATGACGGCCAAAGTAGGTGTTGATCCTTTTGGTCAACACCTGGTAGAGATGCTGAACGATATGGGCGTAAATACAAGGTACGTGTTTCGGGATGCAGCCCATTTTACCACGTTCGCTTTTGTATCGTTGATGGAAAATGGCGAACGTGATTTTTATTTTAATCGTGGTGCCGATGGTCAGCTGAGCATTGATGATTTAGCACAGATTAACCTCGATGAATTTTCCATCATTCATTTTGGCAGCGCCACTGGTTTTTTGCCCGGGCCATTGCAAGCGGCGTATGTACACTTGCTGCAGCAGGCATTGCAGCGAAACATTTTGGTAAGCTTCGATCCAAATTATCGGGAGCTGTTGTTTGGGCACAACAAGCCTTCGTTTGTGGAGCAGTCGTGGCCATTTTTAAAAGCAGCACATTTTTTCAAACTCAGCGATGAAGAAGCGATGCTGCTCACCAATACAAATACCGTTGAAGAAGCTGCTGCGCAATTATTGCAAACTACTACTGGTGTATTTGCCATCACCCTTGGTGCTGCAGGTACTTTGCTGGGCATCAACGGACAAACACAACTCATTGGCAGCATACCCGTGAAGCCCGTGGATACAACCGGTGCCGGTGATGCTTTTGTAGGCGCAGTGCTGTATCAGTTATCGCAGCTATCGGCGCAAGAGCAACAATCACTGGATGCAACTGCCTGGCAACAAATTGTACTCAACGGCAACAAAGCCGGTGCCCGAACCTGTGAGTACATGGGTGCTATGGAAGCTTTCAAACACCTCAACAAAAATATTTTCGAATAAAGCCATGTACAACCATCCCTTACATCAGCAGGTAAAAGAAGTGCTGCATAAAGCTGCGCTAGGTATCACAAAGGCAGAAGGCGACATGGCCACCAGATTAATTGCCAATGCAGCTGATATGCAGCAGTTGTACCAACAACTGTATGGGCACCGACCAGATGCTGAAAAGTATTTTGGTGAGTTGCTGCAAACCGTAGTGGCGGCACACAAACAACGCAGTGCTGCTTTGCAATCACTGGATGCCCGAAAGCAAACAGCAGAGCCTTGGTTCATCAGCAATGAGTTGGTGGGCATGAGTTTGTATGTCGATCGGTTTGCAGGCAGCTTGCAGCAGTTGGAAAACAAAATGGAATATCTGGAACAGTTGGGTGTAAACCTGCTACACCTGATGCCCATTTTTGAAAGCCCTGCCAATGAAAGTGATGGCGGTTATGCTGTATCGAATTTCAGAAAAGTAGATGCCCGTTTTGGTACTTTGAAAGACCTGCAACAGCTACAGCAAACCTTGCAGCAGCGGGGCATGTACCTGATGCTGGATATTGTGCTCAACCATACTTCACATCGCCACGAGTGGGCCGAAAAAGCAAAGCAGGGTGATGCTTTTTACAAAGATTTTTTCTACTTCTTTCCCGATCGTACACTGCCCGATCAGTACGAACAAACCATGCCGGATGTATTTCCGGAAAGCGCCCCGGGGAGTTTTACATGGGTACCCGAATTGAATGAGTGGGTGATGACCGTGTTTCATAATTACCAGTGGGATTTGAACTTTCGCAACCCTGCAGTATTGGTGGCTATGCTCGATACCATTTTCTTCTACGCCAATCTCGGTGTTGACGTACTTCG
This sequence comes from Chitinophagaceae bacterium, assembly GCA_020848815.1. Lineage (GTDB taxonomy): Bacteria > Bacteroidota > Bacteroidia > Chitinophagales > Chitinophagaceae > Phnomibacter. The sequence goes on from JADLHL010000036.1 coordinate 15,024, forward strand.
GATTGATGCACCCGCATTTATCTGGAAACAGTTGGGCACTACGAGTCAGAATTTACCACAGGCACATGCGTTGTTGCGGCTCATCAAACTATGTGTGCAAACGGCTACACCGGGCATGGCATTGTTGGGTGAAGCCATTGTAGCACCTGCCGAAATCATGAAGTATTTTGGCGCCGACCGGTTTACTGCCCGGGAATGTGATTTTGCTTACAATGCCACGCACATGGCATTGCAGTGGGATGCCATTGCTACCGGCGATACAAGAGTGATGCTGGCGGCACAGCACGAATTGCTGCGCAAACCATACGGCACTTCGTGGATTACCTACTCCCGTTGTCATGATGATATTGGGCTGGGTTATGATGATTACATGATTCATGCGGCAGGCTTCAATCCGTGGGAGCATCGCCGCTTTTTGAAAGATTATTTTTCGGGTGTGTATGATGGTTCGCCTGCTACAGGTGCACTTTTTGCTGTGAATCCGAAAACACAGGATGCCCGCATCAGTGGTTCGCTGGCTTCGCTCTGCGGTTTGGAAACAGCACTGCGCAATAATGATGCTGCTGCCACAGAAATGGCCTTGCGCAAAATTGTACTCATGCAGGCGCATCACTTTTTCATGGGTGGTTTGCCCATGCTGTTTTACGGCGATGAAATTGGTTGCATCAACGATTACGCTTACCTGAACGATAGTGGCAAAAGCTATGACAACCGATGGATGCATCGCCCCATGATACAATGGGACAGCATCGATATAAACGATACGGAAAGTGTGGCAGGTAAAGTATTTGCCGCTACACAACAGTTGATTGCTTTGCGCAAACAATTGGAAATAGTTGCGGATAGAAGCAACCTCGAATGGATGACACCGCACAACATACATGTGGCGGGTTATGTGCGGCATTTGCCCAATCGCCGCTTGTATTGCGTCTTCAATTTTTCTGATAAAAATGCGTGGCTTACCTGGTATGCTTTTCGGGAAAAGGGCATGCAATTTTCCCGCATGAAAGATCATGTGTCGGGCAAGCAGTTGCCCATAGGCAGCGACAGAGAATACCTGGTATTGCCAGCGTATGGATATATGTTGCTGGAGGGCGTGGAGTAGTAGCTTTTGAGGAAAATCGAATAGATAAACATTTGTGGACAATTTGACTTTATGACCGCCAATCAAATAGGTATCTTGATTGCAAGGAGTAGTTTATGGCCTTTATTAGCACTGCTTTTTGTTCAATCAAAAACCTTCCAAGGAAGTTAAATGCCTTTCTTGCGGAACATTACCTTCGTCATTATTATGACATGAGGTTGGATGAGACAGCTGCTAATATTGCTTATTTCCTTGAACCAATGAGGCAGGATTTGAAGGTCGTATTAGAATTCCCCTACCTAGACAAAGTTTATCGGGACAGCTACTATACCTATTTTTCAACAAAGCATAAGGACTATCCAAAAGATTGCATTCGTTTAATCTTTTTTGAACCAGCAGTTACTGAGAGTGACTATGGCAACCAGATTGCTGAGGGCAAATTGCAGGATGCCTTTTTGGGGTACTGTGTAGTAAGGCCGTTAAAGGAAAAGGCGATAGGTCGGAATTTATTAAGTCGCCGTGCATTGAGGGTACAGGGCTTCGAATGTTGTCAACATACCGAAACCGCTTTAGTTGGAGGTCTCAAATTGACCATAACTGGTTTTTCACATAGTTCACAGGATGGAGAAACTATTAGTTGCGCCGAAACTACTATTTGGGCAATGATGGAGTATTTCAGTCACAAGTACCCTGAATATAGACCTACGTTACCCTCACATATCCTTGCACAGCTGAATCCATTCCATCACTCACGAATGTTGCCGTCGAATGGGTTGACAATTGAACAAATATCCTTTGCACTAAAACAATTTGGTTTTGGAACACTGACATATTCGGAAGAAGCAGATGGTGACCAGTTTAAGAATCTCTTGCATGTGTATGTCGAATCGGGCATACCGTTAGTGTCTGTTATTGAAGATCCCAAACTTCATTCGGGCCATGCACAAATCATAATTGGCCGTTCAGAGCCAAATTGGGAAAAATTAGCTAGGGTGGTTAAACGGGCAAAAAAAATGGTAGACTTTGCTGAAGGTATCGAATGCCTGGTTTTCCAAGATGACAATCTACCGCCATACCAACTTATGCAATGGGATAAACCAACCGCTGCTTACGCCAAAACTGATGGATTCGGAGGGTTTAAACTTTCTGGCTTTGTTGTGCCCTTATACCGAAAAGTGTATTTGGAGGCCGCCAAGGCACAAAAGTTTTTTCAGGAGGCTTTTCATGAAATCGGTGACAAGAAAATGGCTAACGAATTGATCTTCAGAATGTATCTGGCTAGCAGTCGATCATTTAAAGCCCATGTGGCCGCTCAATCTCAAATGCCTGTAGAACTGCGGGATACCATTTTGGCGGTAAGCATGCCCAAATTTGTATGGTGTGCAGAATTTTTTGACAAAGACGGCGTTCTTAACCAAGAGCCTTGTACCTTAATGCTGCTGGATGCGACTGAATATAGTGACTATTGGAAGGATTCATTTATTTTTGCCGCCCATTCTTCAGGGGCTCAAATTAAAATCGAAAATCCTGAGCTGATTAAATTGTACGATACAACAGTTTTAGTAACAACGCAGGGCTTAAAGGGATTTAAAGCATACTCAAGCAACCTCATCTAAACTTTTTCAACTATGGCAAAGAAAATCAAAATTAAAGTTGGATTTGGCGAGGTAGAATTCGTAGTTATGCCTAAGAAGGAAGTACGTCGCATGGAAGATGCAATCCAAAAGCGGGTACAGCCTGAACTTAACAGGCTCAAGCGGGTGCGGAAAAAAGCAGAAGCCCAGTTAGGCAAAGTAGTGTTGAATGCCTGACCAATGAAAATGCCTAAAATCCCTGCACAGTAGCTAAATGACTGTAGGCTTCTCTTAGTACATTTCGATCCCCAATAATCCGTTGCATCATGCCATGATTGTCGGCTTCGTGCTCGGGATTCAGGTGTTCAAGAAATTGATTGTTTTCCAGAATTGTTGCTAAACCCGAATTTTCATACGCAATACCATGATAGGCCAGCAACAGCAATTCATAATTGCTCAACTGTGTTTTGAAAAGCGCCAGCATGTCTTCCCGATTTCTTCTTTCGAACCTTGCATGCTGTAGGAATTCCATAATACGTTGGAAATGCCGAACATAATGGCCAAGATCTGACTGATGAACATTGAAATAGCATCGGTACAGTTGTACCAGCTTTTCTTTGTTTGTTTTGGCTTGAATGGCTAAGCCAGTGTAGGCATTTGTATTGTCAGCAAAATCAGTTGCTATTCGCTCAGCAAGATCATCAAAAAAACCTCTTTTTTCACTTGAAGCCGGCATCGCTGGATATCCAGCAGTATTTGGTTGCTGATCTTCAATCGGTGCTCCAGAAATACCAGTTACCGTTGTACTAATTCCGTCAACCAGTTTGTGGTGAAAGTCGAGCAGTTTGAAAAAATTATTGCTGAGGTTCTGCTGAGAGTTCAGGCGAAGGTTTTCAAGTACCAGCAATGCACTTCCCAATGTGAAAAGTGGGGCTACTAAGCCAGTCATAAAAGGTTGAATAGACTTCGCCTTGGTTTCATCTGGCGTAAAGCTTAAGGCCAAATATCCGCCGGCAAAAATGACCCAAAGCCCAATGAGTGTACCTGCTACAATAAGAATGGCACCAATTTGCTTTGTCAATGACCAACTTCTGAATTCATTCCAATAAAACATATGATGCGCTTGAGTTATGGTTTTTGAAAACGGCAAGTAAAATTTGAATAGCAGTTCATGCAGTTCACTTCTTCCACCGCTGCCCCACGTACCCTGCTGCCTCTTTGGGGCTCAGGGCTATGGCGCTGGCGGTGCGGCGGATATACAATTCTTCTTTGCCCTCGTAGCGGATCCAGGCGGGTTCGCCGGCGGGTTTTACTTCTACCACCGCCAGTGTTTTGCCATTCACAGGTACAAAGCTGAGGCTGATAAATTGCTGGAAGGTATTGCCCAGCATGGTTTGCACCAGGTTGTCAAAGTGCTTGCTCCATTCATCCTGCTTGTCGGCTTTACTGAAGGTCTTGTAATCTGTTTCTTCCAGACCCAACAGGTTCTTATCATCATCTACCCCAATGAGGAGAGTTCCACCCTCGCTGTTCATAAAGGCGGTAATGTTTTTAAAGGCCGTATGCTCAATGTATTTTTCTGGCGTACCTTTTCGTACATCTAAGCGCAGGCTACTTTTAAACTCGCAGTATTTGTTTTCTCCCCGGGCGATGGTTTCTAGCAGGCGGGCAGCCTGCTCCTGTGCATCGGCGGTGGGCTCTACCTGTGGCCGCGTATCGGCAAAGCGGGCCAGTTTAGGATAGCGCCGGGCCCACCAGTATTCGACTTCTTGAATGTCGGATTCGGTTAGACCGTACGCTTTATAAACTATTTGGTCTATCCCCTTTTGTTCATTCTCGAAAAACTGGTAATGCTCATTACTTTTTTGTTGATGAATAATTTGATTAACCAATTCAATAACCGCTCTGGGTATTTGTGCAAGTATTACAAAATTTGCAATGTCCTCCCCACTCGTATCTACGGTATGTTTTATGAAGTTCTTGAAAATGAACTTTGCCAGCTTGGAACAAAGTACAGCAAGGAGTTCCTCACTTTCAAAGGTTTCTGTGAAAATTCCCGAACCCTTTGCTTCAAAAACACCAGCGCTATTTATCCTGAATGTAGGTGCGTATGCACCGGATATTGAAAAACTCAACCCCTTCCTGAAAAAATATTCGACATTTATCCACCTGAATCCGGGATTCTTAGCCATGTCTTTTATCGCACCTTTACCCCAATTGATATAATAGCGGGTTGGTACATAATAGTTCGGTAGCCAACCTTCTTTTGTGTCAGATGCTCCGCCCTTTTCAAAAGGTACAAAACAACCTTGCAATGAACGCCAATCTATATCTAGGCCTTTGATCTTTTCGTCGTGGTTAATTCTTGATAAAACACTGGATTTTGCTTTCATCCAAGATTCAATTGCTTCGTAACTATTATCATATCCATCTTCTACTCTTACATACTTTTTATTGTTACCAGTTGAAATACCATGAGGGGTAGCAGCAACATCACCAAAGCGTACCAGTTTCACCGTTTGCCCGTTTATCTGTATCAGTCGGGCTTCCACATCTTTTGGCAGCCCGTTTACATCGGTCAGCGTTATGGTTTCTTTGGAGCAGGTGGTATCATTCATCAGGGCAAACAGGGTGGGGCTGGCGGTAAAAATGGGCAGGTTACTGTTGGTACTGATGAGGCTTTGCGGATATTGGTACACCGCATAGCGTTCGTTGTACTTACCAATGTATTTGCGCAAGTGCCAGAGCTTTTCCCTAAACTCTGGGGTGGCTTTGCGGGTACTCAGGTTGGTCAGGTCGGCGGCAATAAGCTCTCCGGCTGGTGTTGTGCCTTTTGGTAGTTTACTTAGGCTTACTATGCAAGTGTTTACTACGGCGCCAAAAGTATCGGCATGCAGGCGAACCACATGGTGCAGCTGATGGGTTAGCATTTTTTGCCGTAGTTCAAAGTGGCTTTTTATGGTAAGCCAGGTATCGCTAACTATGTACATCATAGTGCCGCCCGGTTTTAGCAGTGTTTCGGTAGCCAGGGTCATAAACAAGCCATAGCTGTCTTTGCTGCCCAGGCCGCTTTCGGCATACAGCAGGTCATCTACTTTTACGCCATAGGGCGGGTTGGCTATTACAATGTCAAAGCCGCCGGCATTGAATACATGTTTGAAATACAGGTGCCACAAAAAGTATGGTTTTTCGTAGGCGCTTAGCAAATCGAGATGGCTGAGTTGTTCATTTACTTCGTCGAGTTTTTCCTGCAGGGGCGCTATCTTTTTAGCGCCAGCGGAAGCTTTGGCTTTTTTCTGAGTAACGTTCAGGTTTTTAGAATCGTCGGTCAGTTTTTTGTTCAGTTGTTTTATCCGCTCTGTCAGTTCGGTTTTTCGCTCTGTCAGTCTGCTTTTGATAAAGTCCTTTTCCAGTTTTAATAAGTCCTTTCGGATCTGCTTCTTTTCGGTAAGGTCGTGGCTGTCAAAGAGTTTTTCTTCCAGGCCTTCCACATCCAGTTCGGCGGTATAATTGCCGCTTTGTACAAACTGGGCAATGTCCATTTGAGGATTCACCACGTTGCCAAACAGGTCGCGTTGCGGCTCCACTACTTGTATGCCGTAGGTAACGGTTTCAAACTTTAAAGAAATGTCGCCATAGCCTTCTTTAAGGCTATCGCCCTGCATCAGTTTGTAGTCGAGGTTGGGGAGTTCTCTGGGTTCCTCCAGGTCTACTATCAGGCTCAGCCAAAAGCGCAGGCGGGCTATGTCAATGGCGCCTTTGTCAATATCAACGCCGTAAATGCTGCGTTTGATAATTTGCTCTTTTACCTGGCTGGGTACAAAAGGTGTAGCTGTGTCTAACAGTGCGTACAGGTGTCTTTTCAATTGGTAAAGTTCCAGCAGCATGCCCATGGGAAAGGCACCGCTACCAATGGCGGGGTCACAAATTTTGAGATCGTCAATTTCTTTGTTGATGACCCCTGCTTTCTTTTTGATGAAAGCACCAATGTCTTTGTATTGAATAAACTGCTGCAGCTGCAGCCATTCATCAGTGCCTTCGGTAAGTTGAAGCTTCTTAGTCAGGTGCAGGAGCAATGCTTCCTGTGTCATAAAATGCACCACTTCCTTAGGCGTATAGAAGGTGCCGAACTTCTTGTTTTCCTCAATCAGGTTTTCGAAGATGTGGCCCAGCATTTCAGGGTCAACCGCTACTTCACGTTCATCGGGGCTATCTTCTACTATGGTAAAGTTGTAGCTGTTGAGAAAGAAAATGAGGTTGTCGAATAGTTGCCTATCAAAACGGAGATTCTCGACACCTTCAAGATCTTTTTCAAACAATCCCCCGTTGAGGTAAGGTATTTCACCCAACGTTTGGCCATCTGCTTTAAAGAGATCGTTTTTTCGCTTCTTATTGAGTGTGTCAAAGAAGAGTGGGACGAGGCGGCTGCTGAAGAAATCGGTTCTGGTGGGGGTGTTGTCCCACAAATGCTTCATGAAGGAGGCGTCTGGCATCAGTTGCCCAGGTCGTGCCCAAAAGCTTTTCAGCCAACCTTTTTTCTGCAAAAAGTATAAGAATACCATTCGGCCCAGCAGGCGCTTCACAAAATCACGGATGGGTTTTTCTGCGGCTTCGTTTTCTTCCCTGCTTTTGTATTTCGTAATAGCGAAAACCTGTTTGCGGTATTTGCTATTTACGAGGTATTCTACAAACTGTTGATAGTGCTGTTTGTATTCGGTAAAGAATTCTTTGGAGAGCTTGCTGACGCTGAAGGCATCAATTAATGCTTGCAAACTACCATTGCCTTGCTGCAATAAATACAATTGTTCTTTAGCAGTTCGGCAGGTTTCGGTGGGGCCCAGTACGTAGGTGTACTTCTTAGGGTGCGTTTCGTGCTTTACTATTTTGCCGCTTTCTTCGGGATATTCCCATTTGCTCAAAAAAGTAAAACGCCATACTTGCTGTTCGGTACTGAAGAAGACGGCCAGTGCGGCATCGGCAAAGCCGGGCACTATTTCATTTTGCACCAGGCTGCGTAGGCCTACCCGGTTGTCGGCTATGTGGGTATTCTGTACTTCTACTTCAAAAATGGTTAGCTGACGATCGTCGTTCAATTTTACGGTACCGAGCTGTCGCAAGCTTTTAGTTCGGTATTGGGAAGCCTTAGAGTCTTTAATGACTTCAACAGGTTTTGTCAGCCACTCAACCTTAGCTCTTTGTTGTTGAAAAATGTGGGTGAGCATCTGCTTCCATTCCTGAGGTTGGTAAGCAGCGGTGAGTACTTGTTCAATTTGTTCTTTTGATAGCATAGTTCAAAAGTCAAGTATGTGGTTAGTGAAAGGATTCGCTTAAAATGATTTGAGGGGCTGTAAGCGCAGCAGGCAATGGTGTTGCATCTGATGAAATTTCATGTTCCTGAGTCAATTCATGCAATGGATACCGATGCAAAATTTCCATTAGTTTTTCTAACACAAACACCGGATTCATTTTTTGCTGTTCCTGGCTTTTGCGTAGCTGGTTCAAGTCTCGTTGCAGTTTCTGAAACTTATGTTCTGTAAGTGCTTGTCTGGCTAACTTGATCAATGCTTTTTGTTCTGCATTTACAAAAGGCAGTCTGCTAGTTATATCCAGAATACCAAATGCACGTTTTTCCTGCGGACTAAACTGACTGGCAGTTTGGGTTTGGTGCAAGTCATTTTGTTGGGAATCAGCAAAATGGCTCAAACAAGCTTTTACATCTTCGAAATGCGAACTGGTAAGTGGCTGTGGCTGCTCATCGGCCATTGCTTTGAATATTGCTGCGCATTGCAGAAAGGAAATTTCTTCCAGCTGATCTTGTTTCACAAGATAAAATCCATCCTGCCGTTGATTTTTCAAGAAAGCAACAGTGCACTGCTGCCATTGATCGTGACGTCGACCAGTGCGGCTTCGCAGGGGCATATTTTTGATTTGCTCAAAGTATTCGCGGTTGTTGGCTTTAAATTGGCGCAATTCCAGCAGATACCGGAGGCGTTCATCTCTTTCTTCATCACTTATATTCTTGTCAAACAAGCCAAAAGTGCCATATTCCTCTTCACTGCTGTATATCTGGCTGTCTTCTCCCAATGCAGCATGAAATGCTTGCAACTTAATTAGCGCCTTTTTATAAAGTTCAATTTGGGATTCTGTTTGTTCAGTGGGATAGAAGTTGTAAACATAAATATGACTGGCATGGGTACCTATTCGGTTTACACGGCCGATGCGTTGCATGAGTCGGGTACTGTTCCATGGTGTGTCATAATTGATAAGCGTATACGCCCTATGCAGGTTCACCCCTTCGGCCAGTACCTCAGTTGTGATTATAATGTCAAAATCGTCGCGTTGCTCTTTGGGGTCAACCCTGGCATCGAAATTCCTTCGGATGGTATCACTCAACTGCTTTTGATTTTCGCTATCAATGCATAAGATGCGTTCTATACCTGCTCGTTTGAGTTCTGCCGCCAGGTATTGCGTAGTATCCTTGTATTCAGAAAAAACTACCAATTTTCTTCTTCCTCCGGTTGGTTCATAAAGCAGTTCCTGCTCCAATCTTTCGACAAACTCAGTCATTTTGGGATCGGGATGCTTGCGGCGCCATTTTATCCAACGCTGATATAACTCCTCAATGGTTTGCTGATCTTGCTTAAGTCCCCGGTAAAAGCCTTCCTGAAAATCATCGGCGTTGAAGGTTTGAATGGTTGGGTCGTTCTCTCTCTTTTTCGCCATCTTGTCGATGAGTTCATCTTCCTTTCCGTCGAGAATAAACTCAGAAACCTGTATCGATGGGGCAATATGCACCCGATCATTGTCGAACATCTGAATCATCGCTGCGTTAGCATCACGGTATCGGCGTAAAGATTCGATAAATGCTTCAAAGCTACTATCGAGGCGCTTGAGCAACATGGTTTTCATAATGCCGGCCAAACGTTCACTGACACCGGCAGCATTTTCATAATGCTTACGGTAAGGTTCATGCAAATATTTAATGGCCTGGTAACGGAAGTATTGGAGTCCTTGATGATTAGTGCCTTCTATAATTCGAACCGTATCGTCAAACAAGTCGTTAAGGACCGAATCAAGCAGATAGAAAATAGGTTGAGGTTTGCTCACCTGCGGAAAACTCAGCCCCTGCGCTTGCACATCCTTCCAGTATTCATCGTTTGACTGAATATCAGTTCTTGTGCGCCTTACAGTAAGAGGTTGTATAATTTTGGCCCTTATGTCTTCATACATTTTCTTTATTTCTGTTAACGCCTTATTTCTGTCTGGCTCTTTTTGAAGCTTCTGATAGAGATCGATTTTTGAACGGAAGTAATGTATGATGTTGGTAACTGTATCCAGCGTCGCTTTTCTGCCATCTTGAAACAACAAAACAAGATTTCTGATATCATCAGGTCTGTTATTAAGCGGTGTAGCAGATACGAGTATTACTTTTTTCCGGCTATCACCATCGGGGCCGGGGTTTCGTCTTGGCGCTTTAATTAATGTTTGCAACCAATTAAACATATCGCTGGTGTCGCTTCTGAATTTGTGGGCTTCATCAACGATTACCAAGTCGAAGTTTTCAGGGTTTTTCACCTTGTGCAAGCTTCCAGTGGTGATATAGTCGATGGGAAAAGGAAGGTTGAAATCGTTGACAGTACGTCGCCAACTATCTTCCATAGCAGGTGGGTGAACAATGAGTACACGGGTACGCAAGCCATTGTAATAGGCAAACTTCTTTGCGATCAAAATAGAAACAATGGTTTTGCCTAAACCTACAACGTCCGCCAAAAAGAAGCCATTGTATCGCTTCAACTTTTCGAATCCTTCATTTACGGCATCTACCTGATAACGCAGCCTCGCATAGTTGAGTGGCAAGTCCTTTGCATCATCGGGGTCGTAATCAATACTCTTTCCAAAGTATTCAACCAGGAACTTGATGTATAGCTCGAAAGGGGTGAAATTGTCATTAAGATAAGAGTTTTGCTTTACCTCAGTTACATCGTCTTTGGTAAGGGGCACTGCTTGAAGCCATAGTTTTTCGAAAGTTTCGGTTGCAAATTCTACATCGTCATGGTCGCGAAGCTCCACATTGAATTCAAAGTTTCTTTCCAACCCAGCCTCAGTGAGGTTGCTGCTACCTGTAATTACAGCACCCCAGCCAGCATGTTGATGCTTCACTGCTTGCCTGAAAATATAGATTTTGGCATGTAGCTGTTTGCTTGGGTGTATCCTGAGTTCGATTTGGCCTGAAGAGATTGCATTGATAAATGCTTGCATGCCCTCTTCTACTTGCTGATCATATTCGGCATCCTGTATATCCTTGCGGAGTTTATCTGCGTAAAGTTCGCGGGTGGATTCAGGTGCTGGGGCAAACTGAAGTCCTTTTGAATTGGCCTCAAAGGTGAGTTTGTCCACGTCAATACCTACGAGGATGCGAATTTTTGCTACACCTTTCGTGTATGGCAAAATTTTAAAGTATCCAGAGGCCCTGAAATAGCCGACCAACGCATCAAACTCGGCTACATTCATGAACTGGAAAATGCCCTGAAGTTTTTCAAGGAGGGTATTGTTGCCGTTTTGGTTGGTGAAAAATTTGGTGGACATCGGGTCAAATATACCCTATCACTTTCACAAAATGATATCCGAAGTTCGGCAAAAACTACTTCAATGAATATTTTGACATCAGCGCCAGCAGTACACCGTTGGTCCAGCCAAAGCCGTCCTGAGAAGGATATTCACCACCGCCTGCATCGAGTTGCGTATTCACCACATTGTACTTTTCCATGAGCTTGCCGGTGCGCATAAATACAGCTACGTTGAGTTGGCACCAACGTTGGGCAATGTCTTTGGCCAATGCTTTTTCATTGTTGCGGTCCAGCGCCCAAATACTCATCCACTGCAGCGGTGCCCAACCGTTTGGCGCATCCCACTGCTGATGGCTGCTCACGGGTGTGGTCAGCACACCGCCGTCTTTCAGTAAATAGTTTTGCAATACTGTTTTTGCAGTTGACATTTTTCCTTGCAATACTTGCGTGGGCAATAAGGCAAATGGAAACATGCCTGCTGCAGTAATGCGGTCGAGTTGCGTTTGTTGTGCAAACTGATAATCGACATAATAGCCCAGTGATTTGTTCCAGCAATACTTGTTGATGAGCAATGCCCGTTTATTGGCTTTTTTGAGGAAGGCAGTGCTTTGTGCCTGCACTCCACTCAACTGATACGCCCGGGCAATCACCACTTCCAGTTGGTACAACAAGCTGTTGAGATCTACAGGAATGATGTTCGTCGTTTCAATGCTGTGGATGTGTTCGCCATCGGCAAACCATCGGGTGCTGAAATCCCAGCCACTGGCAGCACCAGCCCGCAGGTGGCGGAATGCATTTGACCGCAACTGACGCCGCATTTTATCTGCTGCTTGTTGCGAAGCAAAACGCATGGTCATCATTTTGTTCATCGCAAATGTGTCAGCCGTGAGCATGTCTTCGCGGTAGCTTTCTTGCCGTGGTGTGGCGTTGTCATCCCAGTAGCGGTTGAGTATTTCATCTTTACCAAGTTTTACTACAGCATATTTGGCGTTGCCGGTGGTTACACTATCGCTGCCCCGCATCCAGTATTGATACTCTTTCAGCAGCGCTGGTAAATATTTTTTGTATACTTCTTTGCCTTTGATGCCCGCCAGCAATTCTACCATCAATGCAAAAAATGGCGGTTGCGAACGACTTACATAATACGACCTGTTGCCATTGGGAATGTGACCATAGGTTTGAATGAGGAAGGCAAAATTGTCGATCATGTTTTCGATGGTTTGCACCTCACCACTTTCTTTCAACCCCAGCATGGTAAAGTAAGAATCCCAATAATAAATTTCGCGGAAGCGACCACCGGGAACGATGTATGGATGTGGCAATGGTAACAGGGATGAAGCCCCCTTGCCCCCGGCGGGGGAAATAGAATTTGGTTCTCTTTTCAATACGCTCCACAAATTTTGGATGTGCATGACCACATCTTTTTCCTGCGTTACATAATTCAGCTGTGGTACCACAGGCAGGTTGAAATTGTCTTCCACAAATTTTTTCAAATTCATGTTGGGCCCTTTCTGCAAACCGTAGTCGTACATGATGTCTTTCACGGGTCGCTTGGGTGTGCAGTCCACAAAGGTTTTACCATCAGGAAAAATGCGCTGCATTTGTACTTCGTGAAACAGATTGCCATACAACTGATCGGGGGTAACGATTGGTTGTGCTGCAACAGAAAAGCCGGTCATCAGGGCCATAGCAAGAGCAATGTTTTTCATAGGTCAGGCATTCGATAGATAAGCCATGAAGGTAATGTATGTAAGGGGCAATAACACAACAGCATGGGCCGTATTGCCCATGCTGTTATAAAAAGACGAAAGGGAAAAATGTTTACAGACCAGCGCCGTCGGCTTTGCCTCGTTCTACTGAAAAGCCGCCCACACGGTTGCCGCAAACCAATCCTTGTTCGCAGTCGCTCCGGTAGTGAATGGCGCCGTACATACGACTTACACTGGCTTCACGGGCCATGGCATCGTAGTCGCTTTGGCGTTTGCTGTTGAGGTAGCTGAGCACACTGGCAGCAGCGCCACTAAATGTGCTGTGACCGCTGGTGTACGAAGGAAAGTTGGGCAGGCCCACCACTGTTTTTATCCGGTTGTCCATTTGAAACGGACGTGGATTGAAGTAGGTGTATTTGGCATCCCAGCAAGCAATAGCAGCATCCATAAGTGCTGTGTTGAGCAAAGCCAGATTTCTTGCCCAGCGTACCTCACTTAGTTGCATGCCCACAAAGTCTTCGCAGGCAATGGCGTTCCAGTGGCCGGGCGGTGTGTAGGTACCTACACCATCGGCCCAAAACTGCGCAATGCGAATTTGTTCCCGACTTGGATTTTTGGCGTAGTTGTAAATCTCTTCCAGCTCTTGTTTAAACTGCGGACTATTGGTACTTGGTGGTGCAGGAGGACGAATAGCTACAAGCGTAGCACTGTCAAAATTCCAGGTGCGTACTTTACCAAAATGCATGAGCATACCGGGTCGCTTAGGGCTTTCCTGGCTTATCCAGGGTACTTCGCCACGGGCAATGGTTGCTAGCCGCATCGCATCTTCTATAAGCAGGCTGCCGGCTGCTTGCCCGGCACGGTCGGCACGGGCACGGGCCACAAACTTGAGGGCTACTGCACGGCCCAATGCATAACCCGCATCCAAATCGCTGCGTACATTGGCACCACTGGCCAGGCGGCTTTGTAAATGTTCATTGATTTTGTTTTGTACAAATGCCTGCTCACCCGGAAACAACAGCTTCATCATTTCCCACATCACACCAGCTACAGTAGCATCTTCGCTGGGAAAGCTGGGCAGGTCGCTGGTGGGCACTAACGCTTGCACAGTTGTGTTCACGTTATACGGTGCTGCACGGTTGTACAATTTTTTGTAATGATAGCAAGCTACCAACGCATCGTAAGTGGCTGCACTAATGTAGGCGTAGGCTCTGGCTGCATACGGTGGATTGCTGAATGGAAAGTAAGGATAGGCCAGCGGATTGTTGGCATCGGGTGCAGGGTACACGCCATCGGCATTATTCACCGGGGGCAAATTGTATTTGGCTACCAATTGGCGGGTAAGCTCGTTCCAACGCAGCACGGCACCTGCACTCCAGTATTGCAAGGCTTCTTTATCGTTGGCTTTCATAGCGGCTTGCACACTTTTAATCTCATTGATTTGTGCGGTGTAATCTGGCCCGGTAGGCGCCGCAGGTGCTGCTACGGCTACTTCATCTGGTGCAGTGAGCAAAATGGTTTTCCAAGTGCCTGCATTGATGTCGGTTCGGGCAGGTTGTAGTGCAGGAAATTGTTGGCTTACATCAGCTACTTCTTTGCTGCAGGCTGCCAGCAAAAGCAAGCAGGCCAGCAAGGCAGATGATGTAAAGGATATTTTTTGAGGCATGGTAATTTGGTTGAGTTTTTTTGAAACAAGCAGAAGCAATACTATCAGCTTCGTTGTGTCTCCCGATAGCTATCGGGACCCTTGTGCTGCACTGCACGTAGCATCAGGCAACGAAAGGAGAGGATTGCACAACTGATGCGCTTCATCATTTTTTTGTGTTGTTGTTTTTTCCAAACTGAAAAATCCAGGCAAGGCCGGCGTACAAGGTGGTGCTTTGCCCCATGTTACGTCCGGCGATGGTATAGTTGCCACCAGCCAATACAGTCAAGGGTTTCAGGCCCACTTCCTCTTGCTTAAAGTGTACACCAACTCTGGTAGCATTCATGCGGTTGCTGATGAATGGCATGTTGTTTCTCGTCATGTCGAAACCACCTTGCGTGGTCATGTTGTCGAGCACAGCTTCAGCTACCATTTTGTTGGTGCGATAGCCAAGGCGCAGGTTCCACTGCGTTACGTCGGGCATGGCTACCTCATTGCTGTAATGCATTTGCGTGGTGTAATACGCCGTTCTGTCGAGCTGCACATTGCTGCGCAAAACATAAGTCATGCTGGCAGTAGCAAACCACTTGTTGCGGATTACATCTACCATCAATCGGGCATGGCCATTGGTGCTGCCCATGCCAATGCTGAAAGGCAGCATGTCTTTGCTGTAGTTGCTGAGCGGTGTGCTTACACCGAGCAAGCCTATCACTGATAGTTGTGCTTTGCCCAGCTGCTTTGTAACGGGTTTGTATTTCAGCCAGAGGCTCCCATCCTGAAAGCCTCGCTGTCCTTTCCATTGGCCGGCACTCGGGTTGGTGATGACATATGGCAGATTGTAAAAAACGGCGATGTTTTTGCGAATACCATACATGCCCATGAGGCTGATGGATTGTGTGGTAACAGTACCAAGGTTGGGATTGTCTCTTTTGAGGGTGCCTTCCCAATAATTGTTCCAGCTGTTGTGCATGTACATAGGGCCGGTACACAATTGGCCTTTGCCCATAAACAAGGCATCGATATCCATTTGTGCCCGCAGGCTATGTGTTGCACACAGCAACAGGCAAAGTATGCCCATGCGTATGTGTTGCATGTTGTTATTTTTTCTGATGGATGAAGGGAGAAAACAAACGAATGACTGACCCACTTGCACGGTCAACGAAACATGATGATGGTGGGCATACATACATGTACGTTGTATACTTGTACAAGTGCCACACGCATAAGCGGATGCTACACATACAGGACCAACCAGCAGGGCATTACACCCGTTTGTTTTCTGTAAAAATTACTTTTTCATGTGCAGCTTGCTTACCACAAGCTCACCTACTTTTTTGCCGTAATCGGTACTGACCAGGCACGAAGGATGAAAGTGAATACCACCATAAAAACGGGCCAGGTTGTTTTCTTCCGCAGCCTGACGGAAAGAAGTGAAGCTGCGGCTTTCAATGCCAAATTCCAGTTCGGTAGTATCGGTATAGGCGAAGTTGTCGCCAAACACTTTTGTCAATGCTTCGGCGGCAGCAGCACTGGTGGTGCTGTGGCCACAGGTGTACTCGGGGAAAGCCGGTGTTTGCAACAATGGCCGCCATTCGGGATCAATGTATTTGTTGATCACGGTTTCGGGCCTTGCATAGTTGCTGCGGTATTTTTCATCCCAGCATTGGATGAACGCATCAAACTTGGCAATGGCCGTAATGGCGTATGCATACACGGTTTCGGCAAAATCAACTTTTGCTTTTTGCGCAGCAATGCCCACAATGCCCATCCAGTGGCCGGGAGGCGAAAACTTTTTGGTGCTGAACATCACGTGACCGCTAACGTTCAGTTTAAAAGGGTTGTCGTCCCAAAACCAGGCAATGTGTTCTTCTTCTTTGGTCATTGTTTTGCTACTATCATAAATGGCCATTACTTGTTTGTAATAGGCGCCATTTTTATCATCCATGTTGAAAGGCACAGGTGGCGGTGGTGTAAACTGGTTGGCACTGTCCATCACCAATGGGCGAATCATACGCCAGTTGGGTTCGGCAGCATCGGCATACATGGGAGGCGTAGGTACCCAACGGCCGGGCACATCCATTACCGTATACTTTTGCGCACCTCTTGTTTTGGCATAATTGTCGCCTTTGCTCCAGGCAATCAAGGCTTTTGAAACCGTGTCAGCAAATGCCACACTTTGCTTTTCTTCTTCTTTCGGCAAACCCTTGTCACGAGCCACTTGCAGTATGCTGTCGCGATAATCTTTCATGCTGCCTTCAGGAAACGTAACCGCTTCGCCCACCTGCATGAAAGCCAGCATGGCCGCCAGTTCAAAATTTATTGTATCGCCCTGTGGTTTTGGCATAGCAGTAAGGTCGTTGATTTGGCCTGCCAGTGAATTGAATCTGGTTGGATTGCCAGCTGCCATTACTTCGTATGCAGCAATAGATGCATAAGTGTAGTTACGAGATGCTACGATGGGTGGAAAGTTGTTGCCCATTACCACGCTGTTGAGTTCGTGTACTACCTGGCTAAACAGTTGCGGATTGCTCAGGTACGTTTTGTATTCAGTAGAAGAAGAAGTACAGCTTGCCATAAACACAATGGCCAGTACTCCGCCAAAAAGCTTTTTCATAATGTCGATCGATAGTAGAATAAAACAAGAAATAATGATGCATTACACAATGCATCAGGCCGCTGCAAAGTAGACAGCCGGCAAAAAGCAAAACATGATTAAGATTGGCTTTCCGGAGGAATGATGATGCTGCCAATGACCAGTTGCTGATGACAGCCCGGCTCTTTGGCGATGGGCGAATGTTGGGCGGCTACCCAATGTGCCAGCGACCATTGATTGCTGGCATCGTCGTAGTCGCCAATGTAATTGCTAACGAAAATCGAGGTTGATTTTTTGCTGTTACCGGCATGGTCGGCATCGTAAGCCAGTTTGAAAAAGGCGTCCCGTGCATTGAGTACGGTTTGCTTTTGTGTATTGGGCAGGCAGCGTACATACATGCGGCCGTTTTCCAACTTGCGTTCTACATAGCGGTAATGAATACCATCGATGACCACATCGCCTTCAAAGTGTTCCCAATTGCCCCAGTTGGTGGCGTAAGGAATGTCCATGGCAACACTCATCTCAATCAATTCCTCCGGTGCAAATTGGCCTTCATCAATACGAGCTTGTGACTGCACATCGGCACGGTGCTGCAACCAACGGGTGAGCCCCTGATAGCCTACACTGTTAAACAGCAGTATGCCCAATATTCCTATGGCAGCTAGTCGTTTCAATTAAAAGCAAAATAGGTTTTTTATCAGTAGCAAGCCCGATTTTGTTGCAGGCATTTTTACTTCACTACAAAACTTTGTTTGTTGGGCCCAACGCCAGTAATGGTAAGGCTTTTCCAATGTTTGGGCAGCAGGCCTTTTTGTTGCACAATCCCGTTGTCGGTTATTTCCAATCCACCAAAACCCATAAGCACACTTTGCAGAATGCCGCCGGCACCCGTAGCAAAATAGGGGTTGGTACCGCCCTTGGTTTCGGCTATCACTCTAAATGGCGGATTGAGGTTGGGCAGGTACGCATCTTTAAACCAGTACCAGGCTTTGTCGGCATTGCCCAGGCGGGCATGCAGCAGCGTAAATACTGCTTGCGTCATGGCAGGTGTGCCTTCGTTGGGCACACGGGCACTGTAATAGTCGAGATCGGCTTTTATTTGTTTCGGGTCGGTTACTTCTTTCAGCGGATAGGCCAGCAGGTTTACATCTGCTTGTTTGATGCCTTCACCTTTGTACGCTTCATGCTCTTTGGTAATGCCATTTTCCCGCAGGATGGGAATATTGGCTGCCACATGTGCCCAATCGCTATTGGCAGGTATGCCCAGCAAAGCAGCCGCTTGTGTAGCAAACTGCAAATTGGCTTTGGCCGCGGCATTGGTAAAAGCATTGTTGTTTACATTTTCGGCCCACTCATCGGCAGCTACCACATTGTTGATGTCGTAGTGGCCGGGCCCGTTTCGCTCTACCCTCGATGCCCAAAAATCCGCTGTCTCTTTCAGGATGGGCCATCCTTTTTCCCGTAGCCACTGTTTGTCTTGCGTTACACGGTAATAATTCCATGCAGCAATGGCTACACATGCTGTGATGTGTTGTTCGAATGGTCCGCTGAGTGCCCACACCGGTGTTTCTTCTACGCCCGTTTCGGCACTCTCCCAAGGAAACATAGCGCCTTTATATCCTTTGCTGAAAGCATTGCGTTTGGCCGTTTCCAGTCTTTTAAAACGGTACTCCACCATGCTTTTGGCAATGGCGGGTTGCATTACCAGCAAGGCGGGATACATCCACAATTCGGTATCCCAAAACACGTGGCCGTTGTAGCCCAACCCGCTCAGGCCCATGGGCGATGGTGAGAGTGCTGTACCCTCACGGGTAAATGAATACAGGTGATACAACATGCTGTGAATGTCTTGCTGACTTTGTGCATCGCCTTCAATTTGAATATCGCTTTTCCATAGCTCTTGCCATGCTTGTAAATGGCGCTGCAACAAGCGGTCGCGGCCTTCGAGTTTGGCAAAAATGGTGAG
>JADLHL010000037.1 GCA_020848815.1 Chitinophagaceae bacterium
CTGAGTCCTCCGTGCCCTCTGTGTGAAAAACAACCATTTGCCGAAGGCAAATAAAAACAGTGTACGAACAAAACTTACTTCCCTCCAGCCAGGTGCTTGCATATCCGCTGCACGGCGGCATCAATTTTTCCGTAGCGGAAATCGGGTAGTGCTTTCAATAGTTTGCTGTTGTCGAAGTTGGATACTGCCAAACTGGTGGCTGCTGTTTCTTTGGTTACCAGCGGACTTTTTCCCGTCAACCATCCTTTAATTTTGTACAACCGCCACGCAATGGCCGCTTTAAAAGGCGTAATCATTTGTGTAGGTCGCGGCTTGCCAAAAGCATCGGCAATCATGTAAAAGAAATCGCGGTAGCAAAGGTTTTCTGCACTGATAATGAAACGCTGTCCGCTGATATCGCTGTCCATCAATTGTATCATGGCTGCAGCCACATCATCGGCATCTACAAAACCTGTTTGGCCCATGCTGTAGTATGGGAAACCATTGTGCAAGGTTTGAAATATTTGCATCGAGCCTTTGCTCCAATCGCCATATTCGCCAATGATGATGGTAGGATTTACTGCAACGGCATTCAAACCTTCGCCCACGGCCCGCCACACTTCCAGTTCGCCCAGGTATTTGCTTTTGCCGTATTCACTGTTGCTGGTGTCTTCCGTCCAGTGCATGCTTTCATTAATCACTGCATCTTTTCGAATGCGGCCCAATGCAGCCACACTACTTACGTGCACCAATTTATGCACACCAGCTTCCAGGCAGGCATTCACCACATTGGCCGTGCCTTCCACATTCATTTTGTGCAGCAGCATTTTGTCTTCGGGCTTAAAGCTCACAAAACCTGCTACATTGTACACCTGCGTTACATCTTGCATGGCTTCTTCCAAACCAATTACATCCAGTATATCGCATTGTATCCAGTTGGCTTTGTCCTTTACCACATCGGGTATCTGATTTCTGTACAATGCTTTTACAGCAATGCCTTTGCGATGCAACGCCAAAATAAGATGTGTACCCAACAGGCCGGTACCGCCGGTGACTAAAACCATGTTGCAATATTAAAGAAGAGTGATGAAGTCTGTAGTCCGGAGACGGTAGGCGAAAACAAAGGTCATGCTGACGAAGGAAACATCTATTGAATCAAAGTTGCAATAGACTTTCAAAATGAATTCGTGTCATTCGTGCCATTTAGCCATCATTCGTGTTTCAATATTCGTAGAATCCCTTGCCCGTTTTGCGGCCCAGTTCGCCGGCATCCACTTTTGCTTTTTGCATGGCAGCAGGCGTGAGCCTTTCGGGTTTGCCCAAGGCTTCCCACACTATTTCGCTTACGCTGTAGTTGATGTCGAGGCCAATGAGATCCATAAGTTTGAAAGGGCCCATTTTAAATCCGGTGGCTTCCATCACCGCATCTACCTGTTCCATGCTGGCGGCGCCGCTTTCTACCAATTTCATAGCCTCCAGGTAGTAAGGCCGGGCAATATGATTGACAATGAAACCAGGCGCATCATTGCAATGCACAGGCACTTTGCCCATGGTTTTGGCTAAGTTATACAACGCATCTACCACATGCTGTGCGGTTTGTTTTCCTTTCACCACTTCCACCAACTTCATGTGGGTAGCGGGGTTGAAAAAATGCATGCCGGCAAAACGTTCGGGATGAACTACCTGCTCTTGCAATTCAGTGATAGATAACGAAGAAGTGTTGCTGGCAAAAATGCATTGTGCATTGTTCACAGCAGCCAGCTGCTGAAACAGCGCCAGTTTAACGGCAGGTTTTTCTACAATGGCTTCAATCACTACATCGGCTTTGCAATCGGCGATGTTGCTGGTAAACAACAAGCGGTCTTGTACAGCTTGTGCAGAGTCGGCGGTAAGCTTTTGCTTCGCCACCAACTGTTGCAAACTGGCAGCAATGGCTGCTTTGCTTTTATCAAGCATATTGGTTTGTACATCGTACTGAATGGTACGAAAACCTGCCTGCGCTGCTACCTGTGCTATGCCACTACCCATAGTACCGGCACCGCAAATGCAAATCGTTTGTATCTCTTCCATTGGCATGCTGCAAAGAAAGTGAATGAATGGTTGGAAAAGTTTACGAGTTCCAAAGTTCACAGGTTCACAGGTTTCAGCCATTGTTGGTCGCCGGACCATTAAAGGATATGATTATTTCAAGCTGTAACTGGTACCTTTTCCCGCTCCGTATTGTTGCAAATACAGTTGTGCAACCAATGATGCCAAGTGTTTTTTAATGGTGGATCTGTTTGCCTCGGGCAATAACTGATTGACTTCTCCAATAGTAATTCTACCACGTTGCTTAGCCAATGCTAATATCTGCAATGAAAGTGCTGGCAGCTTAGCCATCAGTATTTGTTCTTGCTCTATTTTGTATAGCAAGTTTTGCTGCTGTTGGCGTAAGGCTTGTAAAAAAAACAATATCCATGGCTGCCAATTGGGCGATGCTGAAGTGATACTACTTTGTGTTTGCCGCAGTGCCAGATAATATGCATGCTTTTGTTGCTCTATCACCGCTTCTAGTGAGCTGTAAGGCGTATACAGATAACCTGTTTGCAACAATAACAAGTTGGTAAGTATTCTGCTTAATCTGCCATTGCCATCCTGAAACGGATGAATTGCCAAAAACTCCACTGTAAAGATGGCATTTACCAAAATGGGGTGTAACGACTGTTTTCTTAAAAGCTCATTGCACAACGCTATGAGTTGTTGCATTCGCGGAGCTGTATCAAACGGACTGGCAGTTTCAAAAACAATACCCATGCTTTTACCCGTTGCATCAAATGCTTCTACATGATTGGGTAGTTGTTTGTAATTGCCCCGGTGCCATTCATCCTTTGTGCTATAGCGCAGTAAATCACAGTGGAGGTGCATAATCAGGCTTTCAGACAGGGTCATGTTATGGTGATGTTCAAATACAGTTTGCATCACACTGCTGTAGCCTGCTACTTCCTGTTCATCCCTGCTATCAAATTGTCGAATCTCAATATTGAGCAGCAAACGCTCTACTTCTGCATCGCTTAGCTGACTCCCTTCTATGCGGGTACTGCTGCCAATGCTTTCAATGGTAGCCACCTTTTGCAAGCGTTGCAGCTTTTCTGGCGCCAACCGTCCAATGGCTTTCCAGGCACCTTTAAACTCTTCGATGGCAGCTATGTGTGCCAGTATTTCCGGCGTGATATGTAGGCTATTGATATTGAGCACTTATCCATATTTGTAGCCAAATATAGCCATAAGTTTGGCCATTATCCATATTCATATCCATAAGTACCCATAAAATATTCTAACTGGCAGCTCTTCAACCTTGCTCATTACCCTTACTCACTGGTCTGAAAGGGTACATATTCACAAGTTCACCAACTCTTCTTCCTTTGTGCTCCTTGTGTGCCCTTCGTGGTTTGGTGGTTCTATCACAAAAAAAATTCCAGTGCCCACTAACCCGTGAACACTGGAACTTTCAAACTTGTCAAACTTGTATTACGCTCCTGTAAACTGTCGTAAAAAACGCACATCGTTTTCGCTGAACAGGCGCAGGTCTTTTACCTGATACTTGAGCATGGTAATGCGTTCGATACCCATACCAAAAGCAAAGCCGGTGTACTTGTTAGGATCGATGCCGCAGTTTTGCAACACATTGGGATGCACCATACCGCAACCCAAAATTTCTACCCAACCGGTGTGCTTACACACGTTGCAACCCTTGCCACCACAAATGAGGCAGCTGATGTCCATTTCGGCACTGGGCTCGGTAAAGGGGAAATAGCTGGGGCGGAAACGCACTTTCACATCTTGGCCAAACATCTCTTTCACAAAGAAGTAAAGCGTTTGTTTCAGATCGGCGAAGCTCACGTTTTCGGCTACATACAATCCTTCTACCTGATGAAAGAAACAGTGTGCACGGGCACTGATGGTTTCGTTGCGGTACACTTTGCCGGGCATAATCAGGCGGATGGGCAGCTTGCTCTGCTTATCTGGCAGACAGGCTTTTTCCATTTCCCGAATTTGCACATTGCTGGTATGGGTACGCAGCAACCACGCAGGGTCCTGGCTGATGTAGAACGTATCCTGCATATCTCTGGCCGGGTGATCTTCGGGCAGGTTGAGGGCACCAAAGTTGTGCCAGTCGTCTTCAATTTCGGGGCCTTCGGCTACCGCAAAACCGAGTCGTTTAAAAATATCGACAATGCGGTTGCGCACCATGCTGATGGGGTGGCGGCTACCCAATGGCAGCGGATCGCCGGGCAGGCTGATATCGTAATCGAAGCTAAACTCAGTATTGCTTTCCAGTGCCGCTTTCAGTGTTTCGAATCGTTCTTCGGCGGCCAGTTTAAAGGCATTCAATATTTGGCCAAACTCCCGCTTCTGTTCGTTGGGCACATTTTTCATTTCGCCCATCAGGGTTTTTACCAACCCCTTGGTACCGAGGTATTGAATGCGGTATGCTTCCAGTGCTTCGGCGTTGGGTGCCTCGGCAGCGGCTATATCGGCCTGATGTTGCGCTATTTGTGCTAAAATGTCTGTCATAGGTGGCGGCAAAGATAAGCGGTAGCTTATAGGTAAATGAGTTGAAGGAGTTGATTTGTTGATGAGGAGCAAATTGCCAAGACCACAGCAAGCCGATGATTTTGTGAACCTGCCAAACAGTGGTTCAAAAAAAATGGCTTGAGGCAACTATTACCTCAAACCATTTTGGTGTATTGTCAGCAGTTACAATTAACCCGGAATGCGGCTGATGTAGCTATTGAGTTTCTTGATTTGTTCTACCACGTCTTTGTTGGTAGGCTTTTGTTCTTTGGCTTTTCTATACATGTCTTTGGCGGCCCGTAAGCTGCGCATGTCGCCTTTGTTCATGTATATCTGGCACATTTGCAGGTAGGCCATGGCAGCACCGTCGGCATCAGGAATGCCGGCACGGAGGGCAGCACGGATGTAGTTTTCACCCTGCTTCAAATCGCCACGCTGCATGGCCAGCATGCCCAGCTGCAACTTATTGGCGCCTTCGGCTTCGGCCATGGGCATGCCCAGCTGTTCGCTGCGCTTCATGTGTTCTTCTGCACCTTTAAAGTCCTGGCGCATCATGGCCATTTGTCCTTTCAGCGTGTAGTAGGCGCTGCGAATGGGCTTGTACAGCAGGTTGGGAAACCAAATCATGCCCAGCACTTTTTCGGCACCTTCCATATCGCCGGCTTCTATGTACTCCTGAATGAGGCGCATGGGGCCAATAAAGAAATGGCTGGCAATAGC
>JADLHL010000038.1 GCA_020848815.1 Chitinophagaceae bacterium
AATATGGTCTGATTCATTTGAGCACAGGCGACCTGCTGCGCAAAGAAATGAAGGCCGGCACCCCACTCGGCAACGAAGCCAAAAGCCTGATTGAAAAAGGCCAGTTGGTACCCGATGAAGTAGTGGTGGGCATGATTAGCTCTGCCCCCGATGCCAACCCCGAAGCAAAGGGTTTTCTCTTCGATGGCTTTCCCCGCACCATTGCGCAGGCAGAAGCGCTGGACAAACTGCTGACGCTGAAAAAAACAGCCATTCATGCCGTGTTGTTTTTGATGGTGAATGAAGAAGAACTCATCAACCGACTGGTAGGCCGTGCCAAAACCAGTGGCCGCCTTGATGATGCCGATCCTGAAATACAGCGGAAACGCCAGGAAGTGTACAAAAATGAAACCCTGCCTGTGGCCGGCTATTACCAAAACCAGGATAAAGTAAGCCGTGTGGAAGGAGAAGGTACCATCCACGAAATATTCGACCGCATCTGCAGTCATATCAATCCTTTGCTGGAAGCATAAGCAATCGAATTCAGCTACATAAAAAAATGCACCCCGACCGGAGTGCATTTTTTTATGCGAAAGCAACATGAATTAGTGCTTGCCTTCGTCTTTGCAAAGACCAACGATATCGTGATACACGTCGTGCAGTACAGTCAGTTGCTTGGTAATGGCCGCATCATCAGCACCAGCTTTAATTTGCTTGCTCAATGCTTTGGCTCCCTTCATCAGCTTGTTCAGGTTTTCTTTGATTTCAGGTTTGTTGAACTCAGCAGGCGGCGTACTTTTTTGCCAGGCCTTTGCCAAATCAATCATTTCGCCAATGCGGTTTTTAATGGGATCGAGCTTACCTTCTTCAGCTGGATGAAATGTCTGGCTCATCACGGTGTGAAAGTCTTTCATTTCTTTCCATTCGGGCTTGGCTTGTGCAGCGGCAAACAATACAGGCAGTGCAAACAATGCTGCCAACAACAGTTTTTTCATGTGCGAAAATTTAAGTGATGTGTACGCTAAAAATTTGAGTTGTAAAAGTACCGCTTCTAATGGCTCCGTTGTAAAAAAGCGATGCTAATTTGAACCCAAATAGCCCTGCATTTGTCGAATAGTGAGCAACCACGAAACCTTGCCAGCTCCGCAGAATCCTTTATTTTAATTGACTAAACACAACATCATGCTCACCCCTTTTCGTCGCTATGCATTTTTAATAGCAGTGCTGTTATCGTGTCAGCCACTGCTGGCACAACAATTACAACCAGGTTTCGACAGGAAGGAATATGCCGACATGCTGTGGCTTCAGTTTTATGGACTGAAAGACAGCATGCAGCAAACACCACCCGTGCAGTTGGAAAAAGACAGCTATCGAACACTGCGCATTTCCAAAGAAGTGGGGTTGTATAATAAGTGTGGCATATACCTGCGCAAAGACGGCGTGGTGGTACTGCAACTTCGCGGCACTGTCAACAAAATGGAGAGCTGGCTCGAAAATTTTTATGCAGGCATGGTGCCCGCAACAGGTAGCATGCAGCTGAGTAACGATTATACATTTGTGTATAAGCTGGCCGACAACCAACAAGCCACCGTGCATGTGGGTTGGCTTACAGGTGTGGGTTTTCTGATGAAAGAAGTACTGCCCACACTGGATAGCCTGGTGCAGGCCGGTCACAGAGACCTGATGATAGCCGGCCATAGCCAGGGTGGTGCGTTATCGTTTTTAACCACTTCTTTTGTGCACGACCACTATGCAGCTACGAATAAAGCCGTTCGGCTAAAAACATATGCAAGTGCCGCCCCCAAACCGGGCAATCAATACTATGCGTATGATTTCGATTTCATCAGCCGTGGGCAAATGGGCTTTCGGGTGATCAACGATGCCGACTGGGTGCCAGAAACCCCGGTATCGCTGCAAACCATCAACGATTACAATGCAGTAAACCCGCTGAGCAATGCCAAGAGTACCATTCGAAAGCAAAAATTTGTGGTACGGTTATTTCTCAATAGTGTGTATGACAAGCTCACCCGCAGCAGCAACAAAGCATCAAAGCAATTTGAAAAATACCTCGGCAGAAAACTGTACAAGCTGGCAGCGAAGCCATTACCAGGTTTTGCCAAACCAACATTGGCTGGCACCATGAATTATGCCACAGCTGGCAGCCCTGTAATATTGGCTACAAACGATGCTTACCGCAGCAAGTTTGTGTTTGATGGTAAAAACTATTTTGTACACCACATGCTGGCAACTTATCTGTTTTTGCTCGATACCTACTACCCATTGCCTACAGCAAAATAAATGCTGCACATTTGCAGCCATCATTCTTTCATCATGAAGCAAAGCCTCAACAAAATTTTTTACGCCGTCGGGTTGGCAGAAGCCATTTCATTTATTGTATTGCTGGGAATAGCCATGCCACTCAAGTATATGGCGGGCATGCCCAAAGCCGTTTCCATAGTAGGCATGGCGCATGGTGTATTGTTTGTGGGCTACTTAGCTGTAGCTTATCTCTGTAAAGAAACCTTCAACTGGAGTATGCGGACATTTGTATTGGCCTGCGCTGCATCGGTGGTTCCATTCGGGCCATTTTGGTTTCACAAACACCTGCAATCGAAAGCATAACTGCAAGCACGATAGTTTACATGCAACGAGG
>JADLHL010000039.1 GCA_020848815.1 Chitinophagaceae bacterium
AATATGGTCTGATTCATTTGAGCACAGGCGACCTGCTGCGCAAAGAAATGAAGGCCGGCACCCCACTCGGCAACGAAGCCAAAAGCCTGATTGAAAAAGGCCAGTTGGTACCCGATGAAGTAGTGGTAGGCATGATTAGCTCCGCCCTCGATGCCAACCCCAACGCCAAGGGTTTCCTCTTCGATGGCTTTCCCCGTACCATTGCACAGGCAGAGGCGCTGGACAAACTGCTGACGCTGAAAAAAACAGCCATTCATGCCGTGCTGTTTTTGATGGTAAATGAAGAAGAGCTCATCAACCGATTGGTAGGCCGTGCCAAAACCAGTGGCCGCCTTGATGATGCCGATCCTGAAATACAGCGCAACCGCCAGGCAGTGTACAAAAATGAAACCCTGCCAGTAGCCGGCTATTACCAAAACCAGGATAAAGTAAGCCGTGTAGAAGGTGAGGGAACCATCGACGAAATTTTCGACCGCATCTGCAGCAATATCGATCCTTTGCTGGAAGCATAAACAATCCAATTCAGCTAAATAAAAATGCACTCCTTTCGGGAGTGCATTTTTCATATGTAAAACCAAAATGAATTAGTGCTTGCCTTCGTCTTTGCAAAGACCAACGATATCGTGATACACATCGTGCAATACAGTCAGTTGCTTGGTAATGGCCGCATCATCAGCACCTGATTTGATTTGCTTGCTCAAACCCTTGGCACCCTTCATCAGTTTGTTCAGGTTTTCTTTGATTTCAGGTTTGTTGAACTCAGCAGGTGGCGTACTTTTTTGCCAGGCTTTGGCCAAGTCAATCATTTCGCCAATACGATTTTTAATGGGATCGAGCTTGCCTTCTTCAGCTGGGTGAAATGTCTGGCTCATTACCGTATGAAAGTCTTTCATTTCTTTCCATTCGGGCTTGGCTTGTGCAGCGGCAAACAATACAGGCAGTGCAAACAAAGCTGCCAACAACAGTTTTTTCATGTGCGAAAATTTAAGTGATGTGTACGCTAATAATTTGAGTTGTAAAAGTACCGCTTCTAATGGCTCATTTGTAAAAAAGCAATGCTAATTTGAACATAAACAGTACGGTATTTGTCGAATGCTTTGAATCTGTGAAATGCTTACAGCTCCGCAGAATCCTTTATTTTAATTGACTAAACACAACTTCATGCTCACCCCTTTTCGCCGATATGCATTTGTAATGGCAGTGCTATTATCGTGTCAGCCGCTATTGGCACAGCAACTGCAACCCGGCTTCGACAGGAAAGAATATGCCGACATGCTATGGCTGCAGTTTTACGGAATTACAGACAGCATGCTGCAAACGCCACCTGTGCAGTTGGAAAAAGACAGTTATCGAACGCTGCGCATTTCCAAAGAAGTGGGCTTGTACAATAAGTGTGGCATTTACCTGCGCAAAGACGGCGTGGTGGTACTGCAGCTTCGCGGCACTGTCAACAAAATGGAGAGCTGGCTCGAAAATTTTTATGCCGGCATGGTGCCCGCAACAGGCAGCCTGCAGCTTAGTAACGATTACACATTTGTGTACAAGCTGGCCGACAATCCACAAGCCACTGTGCATGTGGGTTGGCTCACAGGTGTGGGCTTTCTGATGAAAGAAGTACTGCCCACATTGGATAGCCTGGTGCAAGCCGGTCATAGAGACCTGATGATAGCCGGCCATAGCCAGGGTGGTGCGTTGTCTTTTCTCACTACTTCATTTTTACACTACCACTATGCTGCTATGAATAAAGCCGTACGGCTAAAAACATATGCAAGTGCCGCCCCCAAACCGGGCAATCAATACTATGCGTACGATTTCGATTTCATCAGCCGTGGGCAAATGGGCTTTCGGGTAATTAACGATGCCGACTGGGTGCCCGAAACACCGGTGTCGCTGCAAACCATCAACGATTACCATGCAGTAAACCCGCTGAGCAACGCCAAGAATACCATTCGAAAGCAAAAGTTTGTGGTGCGGTTGTTTCTCAACAGTGTGTATGGCAAGCTCACCCGCAGCAGCAACAAAGCCTCGAGGCGATTTGAAAAATACCTCGGCAAAAAACTGTACAAGCTGGCAGCAAAGCCGTTGCCTGGTTTTGCAAAACCCTCACTGGCAGGCAGCATGAACTATGCCACCACCGGCAGCCCTGTTATATTAGCCACAAATGATGCTTACCGCAGCAAGTTTGTGTTTGATGGTAAAAACTATTTTGTACACCACATGCTGGCACCTTATCTGTTTTTGCTCGATACCTACTACCCATTGCCTACAGCAAAATAAATGCTGCACATTTGCAGCCATCATTCTTTCATCATGAAGCAAAGCCTCAACAAAATTTTTTACGCCGTCGGGCTGGCAGAAGCCATTTCATTTATTGTATTGCTGGGTATAGCTATGCCACTTAAGTATATGGCTGGCATGCCCAAAGCCGTTTCCATAGTAGGCATGGCGCATGGTGTATTGTTTGTGGGCTACTTAGCTGTAGCTTATCTCTGTAAAGAAACCTTTAACTGGAGTATGCGGACATTTGTATTGGCCTGCGCTGCATCGGTGGTTCCATTCGGGCCATTTTGGTTTCACAAACACCTGCAATCGAAAGCATAACTGCAAGCACGATAGTTTACATGCAACGAGG
>JADLHL010000040.1 GCA_020848815.1 Chitinophagaceae bacterium
ACCAAAGAATCTTTCGCCAAGTTTTGGAATCACCGGATGATTTTGCAAAAACTATAAGCAAATAGAAGCATACAAAAAGGACTGATGATTCAGTCCTTTTTTATTTGGCAAAGGTGCTGGCTGTACATTCGCAGCACTTTGCAAGCAGCACATCAACAACAGAAGAAAGATCGGGTAGCACTTTACGGAGTGCTGATGGTGCTGTTGTCTGCGGTTTTGTTTTCGGGCAAAGCCGTGCTGGCCAAACTGGTGTACCGCCAAAGCAGCATGAGTGTTAGCGAACTGCTGGTGCTGCGCATGTTGTTTTCGCTGCCTTTTTATGCAGCTATGTTGCTGATGCAATGGCAACAGCACAAGCGAAATACCACACATCTACCGTTCATGCAACGGTCGCATGTATTGCCTACCATTTTATTGGGTTTGCTCGGTTATTACATCAGTTCCTTTTTCGATTTCTGGGGGCTCAAACATATTTCTGCCGGCCTCGAAAGAGTCATTTTGTTTTCCTATCCCACCATGGTGGTGTTGTTTGGTGCCTGGTTTTTCAAAGAAAAAATTCAACGGCATCAGGTGTTGGCATTGTTGCTTTCTTACGCAGGTATTGCCATTGCTTTTGCTGCGGATTTTGAACAACCGCAAAGTGGTAATGTGTGGATTGGTGCAGCCTTCATTGTGGGGTGCGCCATCACGTTTTCGTTGTATGTTTTGTTTAGCGGAAAACTGGTGCCACAAGTAGGCGTATCAAAGTTTACGGCTGTGGCCATGCTTAGTGCTACCACTGCTATTTTTCTCCACTATTTTGTAATGGGTGGTGGTGTACAGCAATTGCTATCTTTTTCGCCGCAGGTGTATGGGTACATGTTGTTGATGGCAGTATTTACCACGGTGGTGCCTTCATTGCTGGTGTCAGCCGGGCTCAAGCGGGTGGGCAGCAGCAACGTGGCCATTATTAGTTCAGTTGGACCCATCGTCACCATTTTTCAGGCATGGTATTTTTTGGACGAACCATTTGGCTGGCAGCAAGCCATTGGCACCGTGCTGGTGGTAGCCGGAGTGCTTTGGGTAAGTAAAAAAACAACGCAACAATCAAAGGTTGACTGATTAGGCCGGCTGCCATTGCGCAGCAAAATCCTGCTGCGTCAATACCTGCTCGTTACCACTGGCCAAATGTTTCACTTTGCAAATGCCTTGCTCCAGTTCGTTGGAGCCAATTACTACAACGTAGGCAATGCCTTTTTTATCGGCAAACTTGAATTGCTTATCAAACTTGGTTGGCTCATGATACAGCATGGCAGAAATGCCGCGGCTGCGCAGTTGTTGCATCAAACCAAAGGCGGCTTTGCTTTCTGCATCACCCAGGTTGAAGAACAATACCTGTGTGCCTTGCTGCACCGCTTCGGGGAAAAGCTGCAGCTCTTCCATCACATCAAAAATGCGGTCTACACCAAAGCTGATGCCTACGCCGGGAATATTCGGTACATCAAACAGGCCGGTCAAATCATCGTAGCGACCACCGCCGCCAATGCTGCCCATTTGCACACCTATGGCTTTTACTTCAAAAATGGTTCCGGTGTAATAGTTGAGGCCACGGGCTAGGGTGAAGTCGGCAGTAAGTGTACAACGACTATCGGGCAGTGGTGCAAAGTTGATAACGGTTTGCAGCTCAGCAATGCCTTCAGCGCCAATGCTGTTGCTGCCTACAATGTTGTTGAGTTGCGCCAGCTTTTCTTCGTTGCTGCCTTCTATGCTCAGGTACTGCTCAATGGCTGCAATTTGTGCCGGCAGCAATCCACGTTGCGTTAGTTCTTCTTTTACTTTATCAATGCCAATTTTATCGAGCTTGTCAATAGCAATGGTAATGTCGGTCAGCTTATCGGCACCGCCACATACTTCGGCCAGTGCGGCCAGTATTTTGCGGTTATTGATGCGTATATCAACCGGTACACCCAATTTGCTAAAGGCGGTGGTATACAGTTGCACCAGCTCCACTTCGTTCAGCAAACTTTTACTGCCCACCACATCGGCATCGCATTGGTAAAACTCACGGTAGCGGCCACGCTGCGGCCGGTCGGCCCGCCACACGGGTTGCATTTGGTAGCGTTTGTACGGAAAAGTCAGCTGTCCATGATTCATGGCTACATAACGTGCAAATGGAATGGTAAGGTCGTAGCGTAAAGCTCTTTCCGTTAAGTCTTTTACATTTTTGCCCTGCAGTATTTTGTCAAAATCCTCTTTTGCTTTTACATGTTTCTCAGGTCGGTCGAGGCCGTTGTTCAAAATTTTGAAAATGAGTTTGTCGCCTTCTTCACCATACTTACCCATCAGGGTGTCGAGGTTTTCCATAGCCGGTGTTTCCAGCGGTTCAAAACCATACAGCTGAAACACCTGCTGAATGGTGCTGAAAATAAACTGGCGTTTGCGTACCACCGAAGCGTTGAAATCACGAGTGCCTTGCGGCAAAGAAGGTTTTGACATATTGGAAAAATCAGAAAAGTTACACATTCATTTGTCGGGCAATAAAAGCATCGCAGGCAGTGCTGATGAGACGAAATACATGGTGGTAATCTTCCTCAGTGCCGTAGTAGGGGTCGGGCACGGGTTCGTTGGCACCGGGTGTTACCTCGTTCAGCAGCAGGTGGGCCTTTGCATCATTCCATGTATGACGGGCCATGGCTTTGGCATCGCGGCGATTGCTGTCTTCCATAAAGAAAATCACATCAAACCGCTCCATATCGCTGGCATGAAACTGGCGGCCCCGTTGGCTGCTAATGTCTACGCCATAGTGCAGCGCCGTTTTTTGCGACAGCCGGTGTGGTGGTTCGCCCACATGCCAGCCACCGGTGCCGGCACTGTCTATTTCCCAGTGTAAGCCAGCTGCCCGGGCTTTGTGCCGCATGATGCCCTCTGCCAACGGGCTGCGGCAAATATTTCCCAGACATACCATCAATATCTTCATGCACACACGGCTTTTTTGCGGGGCAAAAGTAATGTTTGCCCATTAGCCCTGTGTGGAAAATGCCCCATGCAGCATCTCAGGGGTAGAAAAAATGGCATTGAGCTTGTATACTTACAATCCGGTGACCATTGTACACACTCCACAAACCTTGAATTGATTATCTTTCCGCCCTTTCAAAAAAATATGCAGACTCGCAAAACATCACGTCGAAAAAGTACCCCCAATGTGAGGGCTATGATGGATTACTTTATGGCCTCATTGATGGTTTTCTTTGGCGTATTCATCATGTTTTCAGAAAAAATTATTGGCTACGACTATTTCGAGGGTAGCAACTTTGTGACAGGCAAAATGAAATGGATAATAGGCATCTTGTTCATGCTGTATGGTGTGTTCAAAGCCTACCGGGGATATGTGGCAGCCAAATTAGAAAAGGAATTTGACCATGAAGATGAATAAGAAACATAACGGTTGGGTAGTATTTGTACTCGGCTTTTTGCTCATGGCCTGCGGCAACAACGGCACGGCACCAGCGGTTGTGTCCGACGATACACCTACCAGTGGCCGCATTCGCATCAGCATCGACGAATCTTTCAAGCCCGTTATTGATTCACAGATCAAAGTATTTCAGGCTTCATTTCCCAATGCAGAAATCATTGCGGAATACAAGCCTGAAGCCGAGTGCCTGAAAGATTTGGAAAGCGACAGCACCCGTATGGTGATTGTTACCCGTGGCCTCAGCGAAGATGAATCAACACAGTTTGAGCAAAAGCTCGGTTTTAAGCCGGCTTGGGGCATACTCGCCTACGATGCCGTTGCCATCGTAACCAATAAAAAGGCCAAGGACAGCACTTTTACCATGGGCGATATTAAAAACATGCTGGCAGGCAACAGCAGTTTTAAGTACAAAGTGGTGATGGATGGCCTGAGTGCTACCAGTACCGTTCGATTTGCAATGGATAGTCTGCTCCGCGGCAAGCCCTTAGGTAAAAATGTAGTGGCTGCCAAAACCAGCCCTGAAGTAATAGAATACGTGGCCAATGACCCCAATGCTATTGGAATGATTGGCGTAAGCTGGATTGGCAATAGCGATGATCAGGACCAACTGAGTTTTCTTTCGAAAGTAAACGTAGCCTCGCTGGCCTGTGAAACCTGCGACGAAGCTGCCTATGTAAAACCTTATCAGGGAAACATTGCACTGGGGCGCTATCCACTCATCCGCAGTTTAAATTATATCGTAAAAGAAAACTATCAGGGCTTGGGCAAAGGCTTTGTCAACTTCCTGATTTATGAAAGAGGGCAGCTCATTTTCAAACGAGCCTATTTGCTACCCGGCAGAATGCAGTTTAATGTTAGAAACATGAACATAAAATAGCAATTTCTGTTAACAGATTTCTAAGAAATCCTTTGTTTTGTATCGAACATCCCATCTTTTCGTCTTAGAATAATAATTTGTCACCCTCACACGCTAACACACCTCAATCTTTGATCAATTTGCAAAAAACACAACTAAGCATGATGAAGCGTTTTTTTCTTTCCATGATGTCCCTGGCAGTGGCGTTTGGCGTGTTTGCTCAAACACAGCAGGAAGGGTTTAAGGACCTGGTGGATGGCCGTGTAGATAAGGCTCAAACCATTTTCGAAGGATTAGTAGCAAAAGAACCGGCAAATGCCGAGTATAACTATTGGCTGGGTCAGGTATACCTGGTACAGGCACAACTGCACCGTACCGATACTTGGCGTGATAAAGCCAAAGAACTGTATAGCAAAGCCATGGCTGCCACCGCTCAAAATCCGCTGCTGGTAGTAGCGCAGGCCCAAATTGAATTGCTGGATGGCAAAGCCGCTGAAGCGAAAGCCCATTTTGAAGGGGCAATTTTAGCTACCGCTACCAAAAAAAATAAGAAATACGGCGACCCCGCTATTTTGAATGCCATTGTACGGGCCAATGCCGGCGGCGACAGCAAAACGGGTGACGTAGACTATGCTGCTGCAAAAGCTGCACAAAGCGAAGAATTGCTGGGTGCTACGCCTGATATGTTTTTGAACCTCGGTATTACCTATCTCAAGAGAGGTGGCGAGTTTGGCGGACAGGCCAAGCGGGCATTTGAAAAAGCAATTGCGCTGGATCCCACATTTGCCGCGGCTTACTGGCGTATTGGTAAAATATTCGAAAGCCAGAAAAACCCCGAAATGTATCTGGACTACTACGAAAAAGCCATCAAAGCCAGCGATAAGTTTTCACTGTCTTACCTGAGCATGTACGATCACTATAAAAACCGCGATGTAAACAAGGCTAAAGAATACATTGAGCTCTTTATAGCTAATGCCGACAAAGACGTAGAGACTGATTATTTCTATGCTGACTACCTGTTTCGTGCTGGTAAATACCAAGAGTCTTTGCAAAAAGCCAAAGACATTGAAGCCAGCCTCAATGGCGAAAAATTTGCCAAAGTGAATAAGCTGTACAGCTTCAACTACGACCGCCTGAAAGATTCGGTTAAAGCCATGGAATACATGGAAAAATACATTGCTCAGGAAGATGTAGATAAAATTGAAGGAGAAGATTATGCCTACATGGCGGCTTCTTACCTGAAAGTGCCCGGCAATGTAGTAAAAGCAGAAACCATGGCTGAAAAGGCTATTGGCCTCGATACATCCGTGGCTGGCAAAGTAATCATCATGGATGGTATGGCCAATGCCTATACCGCTCAGCAAGATTGGGTAGGTGCCTACAAATGGATGGCCCGCAAGCAAGAAGTAAAGCCTGACAACAGTGCCCGTACGCTGTACTTTTTGAGCGATGCCGCCTACAAGGCAAAACAGTATGACGCTTGTCAAACAATTGCCTCTACCTATATCAGCAATTACCCCGATCAGCCTCAGGGTTATATTTTCAAATCGAGAGCTGCAGTAGCTGCAGACCCTGATACAAGTAAGGGTTCAGCTATTCCTGCACTGGATGAATACACCCAGTTCTTGATGAAGGATACTGCCAAAAACAAAGGCCGTATTATTCAAAACCATGGCTACAAAGTATTTTACTACCTGGTAAAAGCACAGGATTATCAAAAAGCACTGGATGCTGCCAATTCAATTTTGGCGATCGACCCTGTAAACGCATACGGCCAAATGGCAGTAGCCGAAGCGCAGCGATTGCTGAAGGCAAACGGAGCCAACAAAGGAACTTCCGGAGCTGGCACTAAACCCGCTCCTGCCGCAGGTGCTGCAGGTGGCTCGGGCCAGCGAAAACCTTAGATTTTCAGTGATTTTGTATAAATAAAAATCCCCCGTTGTATGCGGGGGATTTTTATTTATTGAATTTGTACAATTCACACGGTTATTAGTACGCAGGAACTTATTTTTGCGCCGCATCAACTTTAAGCAGCATGTATTCATTAGCTGAAGTAATCGGAAGCCCCTCACAGTATTTGCCCATCGGAATTCAGTTGCTTTTTGCCATTGGCTTTATCGCCGTCATGATTGCGGCAAGTCATTTTCTTGGGCCAAAGCGCAACACCAGCGACAAGCTCGACAACTTTGAGAGTGGTATTGAGCAGGTGGGCAATGCCCGCCAGCCCATGGCAGTTAAGTATTTCCTCGTGGCTATCTTGTTTGTTCTGTTCGATGTGGAAGTAATTTTCTTCTATCCCTATGCTGTCAATTTCAAATCATTGGGATGGGACGGTTTTTGGGCAGTATTGATGTTTGTAGGTTTCTTTTTTGCAGGCTTCACCTACATCATTAAAAAAGGAGCCTTGAAATGGGAAGATTGATGCCAACACTATAACCAACAGTGATTTCAGCAAAACATTTTCAGCTGAAATCGGTTATCGAAGCATCAGTTTTCTTTCACCAATCAAATAAAAGCGTATGAGTGATTTGATATATCAGGGACGTCCCGTACGATTCAACAGCGGTATTAAAATTGCAGAAGCACCTCCCGGTGTAGAGGGCGAAGGTTTTTTTGTAACCAAGCTAAGCGAAGTAGTAGGCCTTGGCCGAAAAAACTCTTTATGGCCGCTGCCATTTGCCACCAGCTGCTGCGGTATCGAATTTATGGCCACCATGGGTAGCCACTACGATTTGGCCCGCTTTGGTAGCGAAAGAGTAGGCTTTAGCCCCCGCCAGTGCGATCTGCTGATGGTGATGGGTACCATTGCCAAAAAAATGGGTCCTGTTTTACGACAGGTGTATTTGCAAATGGCCGAACCACGCTGGGTGTTATCCGTTGGTGCATGTGCCTCTTCTGGCGGTATATTCGATACTTACAGCGTACTGCAAGGCATCGATCAGGTGATTCCGGTAGACGTGTATGTTCCCGGTTGCCCGCCTCGGCCCGAGGCCATCATCGACGGCATACTCAAAATTCAGGAGCTGGTGGGTAAAGAAAGCATCCGCCGCCGCAATGGTGAGCAATACAAAGCCTTGCTGAGCGAATACGGCATTCAATAATCCAATTATCATTAAGACCTTTTTCAATGGGGCTTACCTACGAAACCATACAAGAAAAACTGAACGACAAGTTTGGCGCCGACAATTTTCAGTGGGAAAATACCTACGACCAATTGACGGTGACGGCACCCAAAGAGCTCAACCTGAAAATCCTTCAGTTTTTGTTTGAAGACGATACACTGGCCTTTCGGTTTCTGACCGATATCTGCGCCGTTCATTATCCCGATAATACCGGTGCCGAACTGGCGGTTGTATATCACCTGCACAATCTGGTAGAAAATGTGCGGCTGCGTATGAAAGTATTCACTGCTATCGAAAAACCAGATGTGTACACTGCCACCAGCTTGTTTCCCGGAGCCAACTGGATGGAACGTGAAACCTACGATTTCTATGGTATCAACTTCGTGGGCCATCCCAAGCTCAAGCGTATTCTCAATGTAGACGAAATGGATTATTTCCCGCTGCGCAAAGAGTATCCGCTGGAAGACCAGAGCCGTATTGACAAAGACGATGAGATGTTTGGCCGTGGCGGTTCGTACAACTAACCGGCCCGGGTAAAGATTTTTAACGACAGTATTAAAGCTCTCACAAGAGCCTGTAGCATATGAGTGATCAATCAGTAATACACCACGTGCCGCTGCCAGAAGGTAGCATTCAAAAGCAAACCACCACCATGAACCTGGGGCCTACGCACCCGGCTACACATGGCGTGTTTCAGAATGTGGTAGAATTGGATGGTGAAACCATTGTAGATACAGAACAAACCGTTGGATACATCCACCGGGCATTTGAAAAACTGGCCGAACGTCGTCCGCTGTATCAGGTGACACCTATAACCGACCGACTGAACTATTGCAGCAGCCCGCTGAACAACATGGGCTGGCACACTACCTGCGAAAAACTGCTGGGTATACAAACCCCCAAGCGGGTAGACTATCTGCGTGTCATCATCATGGAGCTGGCCCGCATTGCCGACCACCTGATTTGTAACTCTATTGTGGGTGTAGATACAGGTGCTTACACAGGCTTCCTCTACGTGATGCAGTATCGTGAATTGATTTATGAAATTTACGAAGAAGTATGCGGCAGCCGTTTGACTACCAACATTGGTCGCATCGGCGGTTTCGAACGCAACTTTAACGACATTGCATTTACGAAGATTGAA
This sequence comes from Chitinophagaceae bacterium, assembly GCA_020848815.1. Classification (GTDB taxonomy): domain Bacteria; phylum Bacteroidota; class Bacteroidia; order Chitinophagales; family Chitinophagaceae; genus Phnomibacter. The sequence continues at coordinate 8,574 of JADLHL010000040.1, forward strand.
AAGTTCCTGAAAGAATATCCGCTGGTGCTGAAAGAGTTTGAAAACCTCTTCAGCCGCAACCGCATTTTCATGGATCGTACACAAGGCACCGGCGCCATCAGTGCTGAAAGAGCGTTGGCGTACAGCTTTACCGGCCCCAACCTGCGGGCTGCCGGTGTAGATTACGACGTACGTGTAGCCAAGCCTTACAGCAGCTACGAAGATTTCCAGTTTGAGATTCCAGTAGGTACCACCGGCGATAACTACGACCGATTTATGGTTCGTAATGGCGAAATGTGGCAGAGCCTCAGCATTATTGAACAAGCCATGCAAAAGCTGGCACAGTTCAAAGGCACCGAAGCCGATGTGTACCACGCCGATGTACCGGAATATTACCTGCCCGAAAAGAAAGACGTTTACACCAAGATGGAAGCGCTGATCTGGCACTTCAAAATCATCATGGGTGAAATAGAAATGCCGAAGGGTGAAGTATACCACGCTGTGGAAGGCGCCAACGGTGAATTGGGCTACTACCTCATCAGCGATGGTGGCCGTACACCATACCGCTTGCATTTCCGTCGTCCTTGCTTCATTTACTATCAGGCTTACCCAGAGCTGGTAAAAGGCGCCATGCTGAGTGATGCCATCGTTACCATGTCGTCGCTGAACCTGATTGCAGGTGAGCTGGACGCATAAACTGAAGTGCGAAGGACGAGGGTAGAAGTACGAAGTGAGAAGAACGAAGTAGGAATTGAGATTGTAAAAATGGAATTTGAATAACTGAAATATGGTACAGTTTTCACAAGAAAATTTGGCGAAGGTGCAAGAAATCATCGCCCGTTATCCTGAAGGAAGGCAGAAAAGTGCACTCATGCCTTTGCTGCATTTGGCACAGGAACAGTGGGGATGGTTGAGTGCCGAAACCATGGATTATGTAGCCGGCTTGCTGAAGCTGGAACCCATTGAAGTATATGAGGTGGCTACCTTCTACACCATGTACAACCTGAAGCCTGTTGGCAAGCATGTGTTTGAGGTTTGTCATACCGGTCCTTGCATGCTGCGGGGCAGCGACGACATACTGGCTTATATCAAAGAAAAGCTGGGCATTGGTGTAGGTGAAACAACTGTCGATGGTTTGTTTACCCTCAAAACAGCCGAATGCCTTGGTGCCTGCGGATACGCTCCCATGATGCAAATGGGTAAGTATTACAAAGAGCATTTGACTAAAGAAAAAATTGACCGCATAATAGAAGAGTGCAGAACACAGGCAGCCGCCAACAACTAAGCACTTTTTTAGAAACGCAGATTCTGACCAAAGCACAATAATCCTGCACAGCAGGCTAAAGCAATAGCATGGGACGTAAATTATTGTTGGAAAAAGCACATGTAGAAGGCATTCGCTACTACGACGTTTACCGCCGCGAAGGTGGCTACCGGAGTGTAGAGAAAGCGCTGAAAAGCATGACGCCCGATGAAGTAACAGAAGAAGTGAAAAAAAGTGGTCTTCGAGGCCGCGGTGGTGCTGGTTTTCCTACCGGTATGAAGTGGAGCTTTTTGGCAAAGCCAGAAGGTGTACCCCGTTACCTGGTGGTAAACGCCGATGAATCGGAGCCCGGTACTTTCAAAGACCGATACCTGATGGAGTTCATTCCGCATATTCTCATCGAGGGTATCATCACTTCATCTTATGCATTGGGTGCCAATAGTGCATACATCTACATCCGTGGTGAGTACGCATGGATTCCTGATATTCTGGAACAAGCCATTGCCGAAGCCAAGAACAACGGCTGGCTGGGCAAAAACATTTTGGGCACAGGCTACAATCTCGAAGTATATGTACAGCGTGGTGGTGGAGCTTATATCTGTGGTGAAGAAACTGCCCTCATTGAAAGCCTGGAAGGCAAGCGGGGCAACCCTCGCATTAAGCCGCCATTTCCTGCGGTAAAAGGTTTGTGGGATTGCCCAACGGTGGTAAACAACGTAGAAACCATTGCAGCAGTTGTGCCCATCATTAATAATGGTGGAGATGACTATGCAAAGATTGGTGTAGGTCGTTCAACCGGTACCAAACTCATGAGTGCCTGCGGCAATATCAACAAGCCGGGTGTGTACGAAATTGATATGAACATCAGCGTGGAAGAATTCATTTTCAGCGATGAATACTGCGGCGGCATTGCCAATGGTAAGCGCCTGAAAGCCTGCATTCCCGGTGGTTCTTCTGTACCCATTTTGCCTGCCAACCTGCTGCTGAAAACTGCCAAAGGCGAACAACGCATGATGCACTACGAAGGCCTGAGCGATGGCGGTTTTGCTACCGGCTCTATGATGGGCTCCGGTGGTTTTATTGTGCTCGACGAAGACCAGTGCATTGTAAAACATACCTACACATTGGCCCGCTTCTATCGTCATGAAAGTTGCGGACAGTGTTCACCTTGCCGCGAAGGCACCGGCTGGATGGAAAAGATTTTGTGGCGTTTGGAAAATGGCCAGGGCAAACTGAGTGATATCGATTTGCTGGTAGACATTCAAAGCAAGATTGAAGGCAACACCATTTGCCCCTTGGGCGATGCGGCCGCTTGGCCCGTGGCAGCTGCCATCCGTCATTTCCGCGATGAATTTGAATGGCATGTGAACAATCCGAAGGAGTGCTTGCAGCGCAACTACGGTTTGGCCCACTATGCCGATCCGATACACGTACCCACACCCGCCTGATTGTAGTGCGTAAATGTGCAGTCGTTATACAAAGTGCCGCTACGCAAACATACTCCATTATTGTTGCCTCAGCAGCAATCAAATTAAAAAGTAAGGATTCAACATATGTCGGACCAACTGTTGAAAGTAACCATTGATAACATTACGGTAGAAGTACCGAATGGCACCACCATTTTGCAGGCAGCCCGCAAAATTGGCGGTGATGTTACGCCGCCTGCCATGTGCTTTTATACGCCTTTGAAAGGTAGTGGCGGCAAGTGCAGAACTTGTCTGGTAGAAGTGAGTAAGGGTTCTGAAAAAGATCCTCGCCCCATGCCCAAGCTGGTAGCCAGCTGCCGCACCACCGTAATGGATGGCATGGAAATAAAAAGCATTACCAGCCAGCGGGTGCTCGATGCCCGTGCCGGTGTGGTGGAATTTTTGCTGCTCAACCATCCGCTGGATTGTCCTATTTGCGATCAGGCCGGCGAATGCCACTTGCAAGATCTGAGTTACGAGCATGGCAAAAACGGTACACGGTACGAGTTTCAGCGCCGCACTTTTAAAAAGCGTGACCTCGGCCAGTACATTCAGCTGCACATGACGCGTTGTATTCTTTGCTACCGATGTGTGTTCACTGCCGATCAAGTGTCGAACAAACGGGTGCATGGTGTGCTCGACCGTGGCGACCATGCGGAGATTGCGACCTACATTGAGCAAAATCTGAATAACGATTTCATAGGTAACGTGATTGACGTTTGCCCCGTTGGTGCATTAACCGATAAAACATTCCGTTTCAAAAACCGTGTTTGGTTTACCAAGCCTATGACAGCACACCGCGATTGCGACAAATGCTGCGGCGAAGTAACCCTGTGGATGCGTGGCGATGAAGTATTTCGTGTAACAGCCCGCAAGGATGAATGGGGTGAAATTAAAACCAGCGAAAAAACAGGCAATACCGGTTGGATTTGCAATGACTGCCGTTTTGATAAAAAGAAAGCCAGCGACTGGACTATTGAAGGATTAGCTCCTATCGATCGTCATTCAGTAATTGGGCAGGGCAAATACAAAGGATTGAAGAAGCCGGAAGAAACCATTGAAAAAGTTTTGGATGGCCGCAAGCCTCGTTTGCTCATGAACATACACAGTGTGAGTGAGGTAAACAATCCGGAGATTGAATTGAGTGAAATCAACGGACCCGCTACTAGTGCCGTATTTAAGAAAAACAATCACGAATAATCAATAAGCAATGACATTTTCACTTTTAGCCATCACATTGGATTGGGGATTGGTGTTGGAAAAATTCCTGCTGATTGTAGTGGTTGTATCCATCTCACTCGGCTTTGCTATGTACAGCACCTATGCAGAGCGTAAGGTGGCCGGTTTTCTGCAAGATCGCCTCGGTCCCAACCGTTTTGGCTGGTTTGGTTTGCTGCAGCCCATTGCCGATGCCATCAAGCTTTTTGCCAAAGAAGACATTATTCCGAATAAAGCCAACAAGGTATTGTTTGTGCTTGGCCCGGGTTTGGCTATGCTGGCGGCCCTTATGACTAGTGCAGTTATTCCTTGGGGCGATACACTCACCATTGGCGACCGTGTAGTGAGCTTGCAAATTGCCGATCTCAACATTGGTATGCTATACGTATTTGCCGTAGTGGCATTGGGCGTATATGGTGTAATGATTGGCGGCTGGAGTAGTAACAACAAATTCTCATTGCTGGCCGCTATACGGGGTGCTTCGCAAAACATCAGCTATGAACTGGCCATGGGCCTCTCTATTATCGCCCTTGTATTTGTGACGGGTTCACTTAGCCTCAAAGACATTGTGGTGTCGCAGCAAACCATTGGCTGGAATTTCTTTTTACAACCCCTCGGTTTTTTACTCTTCATGATTTGTGCGTTTGCCGAATGTAACCGTACACCATTTGACTTGCCAGAAGCTGAGAACGAATTAAACTTTGGTTACCACCAGGAGTACAGCTCTATGAAATTGGGTTTCTACCTGTTTGCTGAATACATCAATATGTTCATCAGCAGTGTCATCATGAGCACACTCTATTTTGGTGGGTATGATATCCTGCCTTTTGTAGATGAAACCAAATGGGGCCTCGATTCCAATGTGCTTACGTTGCTGGGCTTTGGAGCACTGATGATTAAAACAGTATTCTTTGTATTCTTCTTTATGTGGGTACGCTGGACCATACCGCGTTTCCGCTACGACCAATTGATGAATTTGGGTTGGAAGAAACTCATTCCGCTGGCCCTTATCAATATGCTCATTACTGCAGCCGTGGTATTGTATTTGCAAAATGGCTGGCCTAAATAATTCATCCTTCACCTAAAACAACCACAGCGAAATTTCTTCATTTTGAATTAATCGCAAACGCTGTTCAGATATGCAACCATTAACCAACAGATCGAAGCAGGTAGACCGCAGCCCGATGACTTTTTCGGAGAAGCTGTATCTGCCAAGTATTGCCAAGGGCATGGCCATCACTTTTTCGCACCTTTTCAAAAAGCGTCCTACCATTCAGTATCCTGAGCAGACTCGTCCGTTCAGTCAGGTATTTCGTGGTTTACACGTTTTGAACCGCGATGAAGAAGGCCGTGAACGCTGTACCGCATGTGGGCTTTGTGCAGTGGCTTGTCCTGCAGAAGCCATTACCATGGAAGCTGCCGAACGCATGGACGGAGAAGAAAACCTGTACCGCGAAGAAAAGTATGCGGCCAAGTATGAAATCAACATGCTGCGTTGCATTTTCTGTGGCTTGTGCGAAGAAGCTTGTCCGAAAGATGCCATTTACCTGAGTGAAACTTTTGCGCCTGCCAATTTCAACCGTCAGGGTTTTATTTACAACAAACAAGAATTGCTGATTCCTAATCCGCTTACAGAAAAAGAAGCCTACGAAAAAGCTGCCGGTGGCAGGGTTCGTAAGCCAGTCAACGAATAATTGAAAGTGGCGTAACTGCCACACCTCACACGCATTGCACTTGCACACACGTATGCCTTGCATACTACTTTGACCTCACTATTATTGAAACAACCAATGAATACCTTTCAAATTACATTCTGGTTTTTGAGTGCACTGGCCGTGTTCAGTTCCCTCATGGTGATTACCAGAAAAAATCCGGTGTACAGCGTACTGTTTCTCATCATTACGTTTTTTGCCATCAGTGGTCATTACATTTTGATGAATGCGCAGTTTCTCGCCATTGTCAACATCATAGTATATGCCGGCGCCATCATGGTATTGTTCCTGTTTGTGCTCATGCTCATGAACCTCAACAAAGAATCGGAGCAACAAAAAAACAAGTACCTGCTGTGGAGCAGCGGCATTGCCGGCGGCATGCTCATGATAGTGCTCATTGCCGCTTTGGATACGCCAGACCCTGCTATCATTACGAAGCCGGGCACAGGTGAAATTGGACTCATCAAAAATTTGGGAACCAAACTGTTTACTGATTATGTGGTGCCTTTCGAAATCAGCAGCATTTTGTTTTTGAGTGCAATGGTGGGTGCAGTAGTGATTGGTAAAAAGGGCGATTAAATTTCACAAGAAACAAACGGTATTTTATGCCTATATCTTATTACATTTTTTTAGCGGTTATCATTTTTTCCATTGGAGTAACCGGTGTGCTTACCCGTAGAAATTCCATCATTGTTTTTATGTGCATTGAGCTTATGCTGAATGCCGTAAACCTATTGCTGGTGGCTTTTTCAAAAATGCATCACCAGCGTATGCTGGTACTCGATTCTGCCAATATAACCGCCGGCACTGAAGGCCAATTGTTTGTGTTTTTCATAATGGTGGTAGCCGCGGCAGAAGTAAGTGTTGGCCTCGCTATCATTGTGTTGATGTACCGCAACGTGCATAGCGTAGATATCAATTTCCTGAACCGATTGAAGAACTAACTGAAGAATAGTACGATTATGAAATTTGCACCCTTTATACCATTACTTCCGCTGGCAGGCTTCCTGATCAATGGATTGCTGCGCAACCGGCTGAGCAAAACTGCTACCGGTATTGTAGGCAGTGGAGTAGTGTTGATTGCCTTTGTGCTGAGCATATTGGTGTTCAACAGTGCTGCTGCCGGCCAGTCGCAGATTTTTCAACTGTTCGAGTTTATCAAAGTTGGTTCGCTCAACATTCCTTTTGAGTTTCAGGTAGACCAACTAACTGCTTTGTTTTTGCTGGTAATTACCGGTGTTGGTTTTCTCATTCATGTGTACTCTACAGCATACATGCACGAAGAAAGCAATGCTCATTTTGCCCGCTACTTTGCCTACCTCAACCTGTTTGTATTTAGTATGCTGCTGCTGGTAATGGGCGGCAACTATGTTATCATGTTTATTGGTTGGGAAGGCGTGGGCCTCTGCTCTTACCTGCTCATTGGTTATTGGTTTAAAAACCGGGAATACAACAACGCTGCTAAGAAAGCTTTTGTGATGAACCGCATAGGTGACCTTGGCTTTTTGGTGGCTGTGTTTTGGATGATTCAAACCTTTGGCAGCACCAGTTACGCAAACATATTTACGCAGTTGCCTGGCGAAGCTTCAACTGCTGTGCTTACTGGAATTACTTTGTTGCTGCTGGTTGGTGCTATGGGTAAAAGTGCACAGATTCCTTTGTACACCTGGCTACCCGACGCCATGGCTGGCCCTACACCTGTATCAGCCCTCATCCATGCGGCTACCATGGTTACAGCAGGTATTTACATGATTGCCCGCAGCAACCTCATGTATGCATTGGCGCCGGCAAGTATGCATGTGGTGGCTATCGTTGGTTTGGCTACAGCGCTGCTGGCTGCAACTATTGCCATCAAGCAAAACGATATCAAAAAAGTGCTGGCTTACTCTACTGTTAGCCAACTCGGTTATATGTTCCTTGGTTTGGGCGTTGGTGCTTTCACCGGTGCCGTATTCCATGTAATGACGCATGCTTTCTTCAAAGCCCTGTTGTTCTTGGGTGCGGGTAGTGTTATTCATGCCATGCATCATCAGCAAGACATGCGCTTTTATGGTGGCCTCAAAAAGTTCATGCCTATTACGCATTTCACTATGCTCATGGGTTGCCTGGCCATCGCAGGTATTCCGCCATTCAGTGGTTTCTTTTCAAAAGATGAAATACTAGTGCATGCCTTTGAAGCCAACCCCGTGTACTACGTACTCGGTTTGTTGGGTGCGTTGATGACAGCATTCTACATGTTCCGTTTATACGCCATGACCTTTATGGGTGAGCACCACAGCGATTTATCGCACCACCATCCGCATGAAAGTCCCAAAGCCATGACCGTTCCCTTGATGGTACTGGCAGTGTTAAGTGTAGTTGGCGGTCTCATTGGTATTCCTGCATTGTTTATGCATGATGGTCATAAGCTTAATACTTTCCTGGCACCCATTTTTGAAGGGTCGAAGCAATACCTCGAAAAACATGAGCCATTGTCGCACAGTCAGGAGTGGATGATGATTGCGATTAGTGTAGGCCTGATTGTAGTGATGATTGTGCTGGCGATTCGCAAATACAGCAAATCAATAGATGCCGAAGCAACAGGCTTGGGCAAAGTGCTCGAAAACAAATGGTATGTAGATGAGCTGTATGATACGATCATTGTGAAGCCCTTGCTGGCCATCGGCGGTTTCTTCAACACCGTGGTAGAAAAGAGCGGCATCGATCGTTTAGTTAACGGAGTAGGAAAGGGGCTTCACTATAGCAGCCGACAGTTACGGTTGTTGCAAAGTGGCAATGTGGGTAGTTACCTGCTCATGATTGTTATCGCTATCATCCTGCTTATCCGATTGGTTTTTTACATAAAACTGTAACTGCAAACGCACAAATAATTACAGATGATTCTCTCTTCATTCATATTCATTCCGCTGCTGGTAGGCTTACTGTTGTTTTTTGTACAACAACAGCAGTTGGTAAAGGCCCTTTCGCTGGCTGCTTCCGTTGCAGTATTGGCGGTGGTATTGTATGCAGTGTATTTGCCTGCAGGGCATGCTTCGCTTAGCCATAGCACCAGCTGGCTGGGTAGCATCAACAGCAACTTTGCTTTGTTGTTAGATGGCCCTGCAAAAATTACTACGCTACTCACGGCTGTTAGCTTTGTGCTCATCTTTTTGGCTACGTGGAATAATAACTATGCCAACAGCAGCAGTTATTATGCATTGATGCTGCTGAGCATGAGCGGCCTTATGGGCGTTTTTCTGAGTGCCGATGCGTTGTTGTTTTACTTCTTCTGGGAGCTGGCACTTATTCCGGTGTATTTCCTGTGTAGCATTTGGGGCGGCGAAAAACGTATCGCAGTTACATTTAAGTTTTTCATTTACACCTTTATTGGCTCGGTACTAATGTTGATTGGTATCATTTATCTCTACAATAAAACTGCCGACCAAAGTTTTGCATGGAATAGTTTTAAAGCAGTAGTGCTTACAGCTAAAGAACAGGCTTATTTCTTCTGGTTCTTCTTCATTGCTTTTGCTATTAAAATGCCTGTATTTCCTTTTCATACCTGGCAGCCCGATGCTTACGAAACCTCACCCACAGGTACCACCATGGTGCTGAGCGGTGTAATGGTGAAAATGGGTTTGTTTGCAGTCATCCGCTGGTTGCTGCCGGTGTTTCCTGATATGAGTGATAAGATGGCCAACATCATTATCATTTTCAGCATTATTGGTATGCTGTATGCATCGCTTATTGCCATGAAGCAAGACAACATCAAGCGATTGATAGCATACTCTTCTATTGCCCACATTGGCCTCATGAGTGCCGGTTTGTTTGCCGGCAATACCGTTGCCTACAATGGTGTGCTGGTGCAAATGTTTAATCACGGTATCAACATCATTGGGTTGTGGATTGTGGTAGATATTATTGAGCAGCAAACAGGCATTCGCAAAATGAGTGAACTGGGCGGATTGGCACAGCAGGCACCACGCCTCACCATTATGCTGGTGATTGTGGCACTGGCCAACATTGCGCTGCCATTAACCAACGGTTTCATTGGCGAATTCATGATGTTTACTGGTTTGTATCAATACAATCCATGGTACGCAGTGGTAGCCGGCATCAGTATCATTTTTGCTGCAGTGTACACACTGGGTATGATTCAAAAAGTATTTTATGGCGAACTGAACACTGCCGTAAAAGTGGTGGATTTGAAAGCCATGCAGTGGCTTGCTCTGGCATTGATTGTAGCCATGATTTTTGTAGCAGGCGTTTATCCAAAGCCGCTGCTGCAATTGGGCGAAGCTGCCGGACAAGTAATAGCCACAACGGTAACCAAATAAAGAACCTGATCTAATTTTTTCAATACGAAGCTGATATTATGAACCTAATCATTTTTGGCGGTTTACTGGGTGTAGTCATGATGTTTGGTGGTTTGCTGATGAAGCAAAAGCACCAGGCTACTTTATTGGCCACCGTCCTCATGGCTTTGTTGCTGGTGCTCAACAGCTGGGAATTGTATCACGACCCTGTATTTGTGGTGAACACAAAAGACATGCTGGAAACAACCCGCTTTGGATTGCTGCTGAATGAAATAATGCTGGCGGCTGGTCTTATTTACTTTTTGCTTAGTGGCCGCGATATCGAAAAAGTAGGCAACCATGTAGCAGAATACTATGCATTGATGTTTTTCATTTTTGCCGGCGTGGGTATTGCCACCAGCTACACCAATCTGCTCATGCTGTTCCTCGGTATCGAAATCATTTCTATTCCACTGTACATTCTTACTGCTGCCGATAAGCGTAACCTGAAAAGTGTAGAAGCAGGTTTGAAATACTTCTTGATGGGTTCATTCAGCACAGGCATTATGCTGATGGGTATAGCCCTTATCTATGGTGGAACAGGCTCATTTTTACTCACGAAGTTTAGCATTTTGGGTGCTCCCATGAGTTACAATCTGGTGGGTGGTATGTTGCTGGTGCTGGTAGCCATGGCTTTTAAAGTAAGTGCAGCGCCCTTCCATTTCTGGACGCCCGATGTGTACGATGGTGCACCTACCGTCTTTACATCTTTTATGGCCACCATTGTAAAAGTGGCAGCCCTGGTTGCATTTGTAAAACTCTTCGAGGGTTCTTACAGCATTATTGAAGGCAAGTGGCAAATGGTGATGGCTATTATCATTGCCCTCACATTGCTGATAGGTAATATCACAGCTGTTTTTCAGCAAAGCGTAAAACGCATGCTGGCCTATTCATCAATAGCGCAAGCTGGCTTTATGCTGTTTGCTTTGTTTGCTATGAATAACTGGGGCAAAGAAGGCATTGTATTGTACGCCGCAGCATATTCACTGGCTACCATTGGTTTGTTTGCCGTGTTAGCCAAAATGGAAGATTATACTTTCAATGGCTTCAATGGTTTCAGCAAGCGTGAACCCATGATAGCTGTTGCACTGACTATCTTTTTGCTGAGCCTCGCCGGCATTCCGTTGACGGTTGGTTTCTTTAGCAAGTACTACATGGTAGCGGCAGCTGCAGCCACTGGTGGCAAATACTTGTGGCTCATGATTTTGGCCATGCTTTGCGCTGCCATTAGCGTGTATTACTATTTCCGTGTAATACAAGCCATGTATTTTAAAGATGGCGAAATCGTAAGCAGCCTTCCTGTGGCACCAGCTTTCCGTTATTTGCTTATTGGCGTGGCGGCTATAGTAATTTTTCTCGGGGTAATGCCACAATGGATTTTACAGTACCTGTATTTTTAATCATCAATTTTATAGATACTAAAGCGGCCTGCACAACAGGTCGCTTTTTTTGTGCTCAAATCAATGATGCCAAGCGGTATAACTTTATCAGTGGTAAAATGTCAGCCTGCATTAGCCATACCTTTATACCATGCAAATAGGTGATTCAATAGGGCTGGCGTGGCAAACCGTGAAGGTGAATAAACTGCGTACCGGTATTACTGTGGCCATTATAGCCTTGGGTATTATGGCCCTTATTGGCATCATTACCGCCATCGAAGCCATGAACCAAAGCCTCAGGGAAAGCTTTAGTACCATGGGGGCAAACGGGTTCAACATCCGTTTTCGGGAACGTAATTTTTTCATGGGGGGCAATAACAACCGGTCTGTACAAAAAACCACCAAGTCGGCACAGAAAGTACGTACCTCCAATACGGGTCGTTTTATCACCTACCAGGAAGCGGTAGGATTTAAAAGAAGTTACACTTACCCCGCTACAGTAAGCATTTCTCTCAGGGGCAGTTTTAATGAAACGGTACAATACATCACCAACGAAAAAGCATACAAAACAAACCCCAATGTTGCATTTCAGGGGGGCGATGAAAACTACCTGGAACTGAACGGCTACAAAATGGCAGCGGGTAGAAACTTTACATTGAATGAAGTGGAAACCGGCCGGGCCGTGGTGGTTATTGGCGATGAAGTGCTGAACCGTTGCTTTGAAGGCAATGCTAAAAAAGCCATCGATAAAATTGTAAAAATTGGCAACCGGCCTTATCTGGTTATCGGGGTGTTGGAAAAGAAAGGCGCCAGTGCATTTTTGAATCTCGATAACGTGGCTATTACTAGTTACAACAATATCCGTCAGGTGTCTTCCAGTATTGGCACTTTTAGCATAGGAGTAATGGTTAGCGATTACAAATTGTTGGATAATGCCGTAGGACAAGCCACCGGTGTATTCAGAAATATCCGTAAGCTCGATATTCAGGAAAACGACAACTTTTACATTGATAAAAGCGATGCTTTGGCTGAAAAGTTTATTGGCTTTTTGAGCGGCATCACTGGCTCAGCGGCTGTTATTGGTTTAATCACGCTTATTGGTGCCGCTATTGGATTGATGAACATTATGCTCGTTGCCGTAACAGAGCGTACCAAGGAGGTTGGATTAAGCAAGGCCATAGGCGCTACCAGCCAAACTATTCGGCGTCAGTTTTTATTCGAGTCTATCATTATTAGTTTATTGGGTGCTGCAATTGGCATAGTGCTGGGTGTTGTAGTGGGCAATATTTTTGGCATCATCCTCAATACGGGGTTTGTAATACCATGGGGCTGGGTTTTTGCCGGCGTTATTATTTGTTTTGTAACAGGTTTGTTAGCAGGTGTTTATCCAGCAGGCAAAGCAGCCAAACTCGACCCTATTGTGGCCCTGCGCTACGAGTAATTTTTTTGAACCACATTGAATCAATAGCGTTTGCAGTTTGCTCCCGATAGCTATCGGGATTGCAGTTTGTAAGGCAGTTTTCTCATCTATAACAGCTTCTTGAACCACAAAGCAGCACAATTGAATGCTGCGGTTTGTTAGAAAGCTTTTCCATTATCAATCAGCTACCAATCATCAATTATTTCTTCAACTACATTGGCACAAAGAGCCGGAACGACCGAGCAATAATTGAAAAGTTCGTTGTCTTCATATTAGACATCAGTATTCAGACATTTTACATCAAAAAAAGCCTGCAGCAAATTGCTACAGGCTTTTTTATTTTCGGTAAAATACCGGTTAGTCGGCTTTCAGAGCACGTTCAATACGATCATTCAAATCGCTGAGGTGCATCTTAGTGGCACTGTCTGTAGTTACGGGCAATGCAGCTTTAATTTCAGCCTGCAATGTTTTCAGTTGCGCTTTGGCTACCGACAGCAGATCAGAAGTAGCAGATGCGCCACCGCCTACCTGAATGGTAATGCCGGGTGCAATTTGCTGCGGAGCAGCTGGTGCTGCCAGCAAGCTAATCAGTCTTTCAGCAAAATCTTTTTGCAAAGAACGACGGAAAATGTCTACTGGTTTTTTAGCTGCCAGTTCGCTGAAAATACCTTTGCGCAAATCAGTCATCATTTCTACAATGGTATACGCTTCTGCAGGCTTTTCGGCTTCAAAGCGGCTGAGCTTGGCAGCTGTGTTGCCACTAAACATGGTGCTGAGGGCACGGCTTTGCAAGCTGCTGATTACCGTTTGTGGCGCCTGGTTGGTAAGGCTGGTGTAGCGGCTGTCTATTACCCACTTAGGAGTAGTAAACACGTTGTCTTGCAACCACTTCATGGCATCTTTTTGCTTTGCCTTGCTGGTAAAGCCATAGATGGCACCTTCTTGCTCTACGGTTTTGGGCGTACGCTCCAAGCCACCAATGTAGCGGCTTACATGGCCAATGTAGCGGCCAAACTGACCAATTACCTGACCATACATGTTTTGATAATCATCGTAGCCTTCGCCTTGCTGCTTAGTCCAATCGTACAGGTTAGGCAGAATGCGCTGCAAGTTTTTAATACCATAGGTGCTGGCCTTCATGGCATTGTCGCCCAGGTCTTCTGTTTGCGAACGAGGATCATCACCCCAGGTTTCGCCATCGCCCCACCAGTTGCGTGGGTTTTTCAGTTTTTCGATGGTAAGGGTATTCAATGTTGCTTTGTCTTCTTCAGCTGTTTTGGTATCATACCAGCGATAGCCCCACTCAATTGCCCACATATCATAATCACTGATGCGTGGAAACAATCCTTTCTCTGTGATATTATCTTCTGGTTGAGCTACATAGTTAAAACGGGCATAGTCCATTATAGATGGGGTGTGGCCATTGGCTTCTACCCAGGCTTTGTCACGTAGCTTTTCTACGGGTACTGTAGAAGAAGAGCCAAAGTTGTGGCGAAGACCAATAGTATGACCAACTTCGTGGCTGCTCACAAATCGAATGAGCTGACCCATCAGTTCATCATCAAACACCATTTTGCGGGCACGGGTATCTACGGCGGCGGTTTGTACCATGTACCAATCGTGAACGAGCTTCATTACGTTGTGATACCAGTTGATATGGCTTTCGAGAATTTCGCCACTGCGAGGGTCCTGCACATTAGGACCGCTGGCGTTAGGCACATCTGATGGCTTGTACACGATGGCAGAGTAACGGGCATCTTCCAAACTCCAGGTAGAATCTTCATCTTTCGTTGGTGGCATTTTAGCCATGATGGCGTTTTTGAAACCTGCTTTTTCAAAAGCAACCTGCCAGTCGTTTACACCTTGAATGAGGTATGGTATCCACTTCTTAGGTGTGCTGGGGTCGATGTAATAAATGATTGGCTTTTGTGGTTCTACCAATTCGCCACGCTTGTATTTTGCTACATCCTCAGGCTTTGGCTCCAGGCGCCAGCGGCGGGCCAGTGTTATAGATTTTACTCCCTGTGGGTTGGCATCAAAATCTACATATCCTGTGGCAAAATAACCTACACGGTTGTCCCAATGGCGGGACTTCATAGGTGTTTTTGGCAGTGCAATAATTGAGCTGTTGAGCTCAAATGTAGCAGGGTCGCTACTGCCACCGCCGCCAAAACCGCCCAGCGATAAACCGCCCACTGCAGGGCTTCCGCCGCGGCTGTAAGTTTTTACCGTACGAATATTGAGGTTGTTGGGGTAGGTGGTTACGCCTACAATGTAAGATTTGTCGGGCTGCACCGCACCAAGGCTGAATGAACGCTTATCGCCGGCATCAAAAAACAGCAGGTCGTTATCAGTATTCAGCAGGGTGGTGATGTCGATAACTGCACTGGCAGAATCTTTTCCGTAAGCTTCTACTTTAAAAGCATACAAAATGGGTTGTATGCTGGAGTTCATCAGCGATTTGTACATGCCGCCGGTAGAGTCTGTTGCTCTTTCGCGGTAGCTGATTTTGTTGAGGAAGATTTTGTCTTCGGGGCCCTTTTCAAAACGAATCACCGATTCGCTGATGATATCGCCGGCAAAGCCAGCAAAACCTGAGCGAACACCGGCAGCGCCTTTGCCAATACGGTTTACAACCAGCAGGTCGCGGCCAAGCATGTTGTTGGCTATTTCCAGCAGGTACTTGTCTTCTACCACATGCACTTTAAACAAACCGCTTTGCGACTTTGCTTTGTCGGTTACTACTTCTTTGTAAGGCTTTGGCGATTTGCTTACAGCAGGTGCTGTAGGCCTGGGGGCACCATTGGGCATTCCGGTTTGGGTACCAGTGGGTGCCGCAGGAGTTGGGGGAGGCGTACGGCGATCTTGCGCCCCGGCAGTCAGCAGGCTACCAGCCAGTACTGACACACACGCTAGTTTGACGTAATTTTTAAGCATATAAATTAAAGGATTGAAAAAAAGACTTTTGAAAGATAAGTGTTAGGTATTCAATTTAGTTAAGCGCTGTAATGGAATGTGTGGAGTGGCAGATGAATCGTTTTATTGGCCAGAGATAATTTGAAATTTTCCTAATGCCAACACCATAAGACGTTCATTTTACTACATCACCTGCTGGCAAAACCAAAACTTGTGTAATAAGGTTTGCTGTGCAAAAACATATCTTTATTTCTGATGAAAAAAAACGTGATGTCATGTTGCTGAATTCATTTTTTCAGTACAATTGCCACCCAATTGCTAAATTTCTAACAAAAAGAATTTTAAACTAAAAACCAACGATCATGGCAGAAAACAAACCGACTGCAACTGTGGCCAAGGCTGCCACTTCTGTTCAGCCTAAGAAGAGCAGCAATATGATAAGCTATATTGCTCCAATTGCGTGTATTATTGCTGGGTATGTTATTTGGCGTTTTGTATTAGGTGACCCAAGTAATTTCGCAAAGCCCGATCCGAACGGCGGATTTTGGCCTAGCCACCAAGGCCCTAAAGGTGCATTGGTTCGTGCCTATGAAGGTGGTATCATCGTTCCTTTGTTGATTGGTTTGAACCTGATGGTTTGGACATTTGCTATTGAGCGTTTCCTCACTATCAGCAAAGCAAGCGGTAAAGGAAACATCAGCGAGTTCATTCGTAAAGTGCAGTACCACCTGGCCAACAAAAACGTTGACGCCGCTTTGGGTGAGTGCGACAAGCAAAAAGGTAGCGTAGGTAACGTAATGAAAGCTGGCCTTCGTAAGTACAAAGAAATGACTACCGAAGCTGGCCTCGAAACAGACCAGAAACTGGCTGCCATTCAAAAAGAAGTAGAAGAAGCAACAGCTCTCGAACTACCAATGCTTGAAAAGAACCTCGTTTTCCTTTCTACTATTGTATCGCTGGCAACCCTCGTAGCCCTGTTGGGTACGGTAATGGGTATGATTAAATCATTCGCATCACTGGGTGACGAAAGCGCCGGTGCACAAGCTGCTGCCGCTCTGGCTATTGGTATCTCAGAAGCCCTGTACAACACGGCTTTGGGTATCGGTACTTCAGCCATCGCCCTGGTATTCTACAACATCTTTACTACCCGTATCGATGGTATTACTTTCGGTATCGATGAATCTGGCTTCACGCTGACTCAGAGCTTCGCCTCACTGTACAAGTAATGGGCGGGTCTGTTTTTCTGTACTCCGTATGGAAAAGCACAGTGTTTGAATCTCATTTTTAATTCATTGAAACAAGTAATATGGGTAGGCCTAAAATTGCACGAAAAAGCACTTGGGTAGATATGACCGCGTTTGTTGACGTGGCCTTCCTCCTCTTGTCCTTCTTCATTCTTACCACCAAGTTCAAACCACCAGAGGCTGTATCTGTGGTTACACCCAACTCCGTTTCTTCTAAAGCTGCAGAAGAACTCGACCAGTGCCTGGTTACACTCAGCCCCGATGGAAAAGTGTACCTGTCGTACTCAGAGGAAGAGCGGAAAATTCAGGTAGTAGACGACCTGAACAAGCGGTTGAACCTACAGCTGACACCAGATGAGGTAAAAAAAGCCGGTAAAGCCGAGTTTTTTGCTACACCATTATCACAGTTGAAATCATTCCTCAATCTTCCAAAAGAAGAGATGGCAAAAGGTTCTTCTATGCCGGGTATCCCCTGCAAAGACAGCACCAGCAATGAACTCACTGAATGGATAGCCTCTACTACAACAGTCTTCTTGGGTGAAAAACTGAACCTGATGGTAAAAGGTGACAAAGACGCAACGTATCCCGTTTTCAAAAATGTAATTGATGCATTTAAGAAAAGCGATCAGTTGAAGTTTAAAATCATCACCAACCAGGAGCCCCTGCCATTGAACTCTCCTGCTGCAGAATCTGCAGCAAAAAAGGCCAAGGGTGGTGCTGCTGAATAAGAACAGGAATTGATTAATAACAACACTTAAAAACTTACGCTATGGCAGATATAGGAGAAGGCGGTGGCGGTGGCCATAAAAAAGGGCCGGGTGTAAAAAAGAGTAAAAAGCAATCTACGAGAGTCGATCTTACCGCCATGGTGGATCTGGGCTTTCTGCTCATTACCTTTTTCATCTTCACCACTACCATGAGTACTCCTACGGCAATGAACCTCTTTTTGCCGAAGGATACCGAAAAGCCTGAAGAACAAAACAAAGCCAAAGCTTCCGGAGCTCTCACCATTATGCTGGGTAAAGACAGAAATGTGTTTTACTACGAAGGCATACTGGCCGATGATGGCTCAAACTTTAAAAGCGATAACTTCTCTGGCATCCGCGATGTAATTCTGAACAAGAAAAAATCAACGGATGACAAAGACCTTGTAATCGTGATTAAGCCAACCAAGGAAGCTAAATTCCGCGATGTGGTTGATGCCCTCGACGAGATGACTATCAATGAAGTAAAACGCTACGCATTGGTAGACATTTCAGAACCAGAGCAAATGTTGATTGATGCAACAGTGGCAGCTGGCGGTGGCGGCAAATAATTTATTTGTGGAATTTGAAACAGAACTGAATCTAAATAGCAAATACTTACCGCTATGATGGACGTAAACAAAATTATGAATGCCGATTTCCTCGACATCCTGTTCGACGGCCGGAATAAGGAATACGGAGCCTACGAACTGCGGAGATCGTACAACAAACGCCTTACTGTAGCTATTTCAGCTATGATTTTGATTGCGTTGTTGATCTTCCTCGGCTCAGTTATTTCTAAAGAAGCTGAAAAGAACAAGAAGGCGAAAATGGAAGTGCAGGACGTGAAGCTGGAAGAGGTGAAAGAGCAGCCCAAAAATGAGCCGCCACCTCCGCCTCCGCCACCCAAAATGCCTGAGCCTCCAAAAATTGAAATCGCAAAATTCACTCCTCCCAAAATTGTAAAGGATGAGGAAGTGAAAGAAGATGAAAAGCCACCTGAAATCGATAAGATTGAAGAGGCTAAAATTGGTACAATCAACCAGGAAGGTACAAAGGATGATGGCATCGTTGCCCCTCCGGTTGAATCAAAAGGTACCGGTGATGTAGTAGCACCAAAAGCTGTGGAAGAAGACTACGACAAGGTATTTACCAAGGTGGAAAACCCTGCTGAATTTCCTGGTGGTCCCGATGCATGGCGCCGCTATCTCGAACGTAACCTGCAGTACCCTGACGACGCTCAGGAAAATGGTACACAAGGTGTAGTAAAAGTGCAGTTTATTGTAGACAAAGAAGGTAACATTAGTGAAGTACAAGCCCTCAACGACCCAGGCGATGGTCTGGCTGAAGAAGCAGTACGCATCATTAAGCGTGGCCCCAAATGGACACCTGCCGAACAGAATGGTCGTAAAGTAATTTACCGTCACATTCAGGCTATCACCTTCCGCCTCGAGTAATTCACGTAAATAGATTTATGTAAAAGAGCATCCGTACAGGATGCTCTTTTTTTATTGCGCCAGTTAAAAATATTTTTTATCAACCTTATGGATTTATGAAACCATGTTCATCATAGTTGCAAATTCTATAAGCTATGATGGACGCAACTAAACTCCTGCAAGCCGATATCCTCGATATCGTATTTGATGGCAGAAACAAAGCATACGGCGCCTACGAGTTGCGTCGGGCTTACAACAAACGCCTTGGTATAGCTATGACAGCCATGGCGGCCATCTGTATCACCGCTTTCGTCGGTTCTGTATTGTCTCGCAACACAGATAACGACCTTGCATCTGTGATGGAAATTCAAGAGGTTGTACTGCAAGATTATAAAGAGGCTACACCTCCACCTCCACCTCCTCCTGTTGAACCACCTCCACCACCTGCTGCTGTGCAAACTGCCATGTTTACGCCTCCCGCCATTGTAAAAGACGAAGACGTACCAGCCGATGCAATGCCACCAGAAATGGAAGTATTGGAAGATTCAAAAATTGGTACCATGAATATTGATGGCGGAAAAGATGAAGGCATAGTAGCTCCACCATCAGAAAAAGGTACAGGAGAAGCGGTACAACCATTGCAAGGTCAAATAAACAACGACACTGTATTTGTGAAAGTGGAAATGCCCGCTGAATTTCCAGGAGGTATAGATGCCTGGCGCCGTTATCTCGAACGTAACCTGCAATATCCTGATGCTGCCATCAATGATGAAACGCAGGGTGTGGTTAGAGTGCAGTTTGTTATTGATACAGAAGG
>JADLHL010000041.1 GCA_020848815.1 Chitinophagaceae bacterium
ATCGCCCATTACCGCACCGGTAAGGTCCGAAGGACAAAGCACTTCCACATTGTAAATGGGTTCCAGTATTTGCGGATCGGCCTGGCCGAATGCATCTTTGAAAGCCTTGAGGCCAGCGAGTTTGAATGAGATATCGTTACTGTCTACCGGGTGCATTTTGCCATCAAATACACTCACCCGCACATCTCGTACATACGAGCCGGTCAAAGGGCCTTCCACCATTTTTTCCATCACACCTTTTAAAATGCTGGGTAAGAAACGGGCATCAATGGCACCACCAACAATGCAATTGTAGTACACCAGTTTGCCACCCCATTCCAACGGATGTTCTTCACGGCCACGAACGTTCAACGCTTCGGGGTCAGGCATGCCTTCATACCAAGGTTCAATGCGCAAATGCACTTCAGCAAACTGTCCGGCACCACCACTTTGTTTTTTGTGGCGGAACATGGCTTCCGCTTTTTTGCGAATGGTTTCGCGGTAAGGAATACGGGGCTTATGGAAAGCAACTTCGAGCTTATGAATGTGTTCGAGTTTCCACTTAATTACCTGCAGGTGCAGTTCGCCCTGGCAATGCAGCAGTGTTTGTTTCAGCTCTTGAGATACTACTACTTTAATAGTCGCATCTTCTTCAATCAGCGTATGCAAAGCCTGACTCAGTTTTTCTTCTTCCCCTTTGCGGGTGCTTTCTACAGCCACAGTTAAATTGCTGGTCGGAAACTCAATGGGATGCAGCTCAATATTCTTGCCTTTTTCGTGCAAGGTGTTGTTGACATGCGTATTCTTCAGTTTCATAGTAGCACCAATATCGCCTGCCACCAATTCGTTTACGTTAATCCTGTTTTGACCTTCGAGCAACAGCAGCTGGTTCATTTTTTCGGAAGCGCCGGTCGTTTCATTCACCAGTTCCATACCAGTTTTAATAGTGCCGCTGTACACTTTGAATAAAGACAGTTCGCCTACGTGAGGTTCGCTGATGGTTTTGAAAACAAAAATGCAGGCGGGGCCACTGGCATCGCAAGTAAGTTCGGTGCCGGCTTGTGTTTTTTGCGCAGGCATTTCATTGGCACTGGGGCACACATTATCTATGAAACCCATGATGCGGCCGCTGCCCATATTCTTTTCTGCACTTACACAAAACAGCGGGAAAATGTCGTGATTAATCATGGCTTTGTGCATGCCGGCTTTCATGTCGTCTTCGTTCAATTCGCCCAACTCAAAATATTTTTCCATCAGGCTTTCATCGTTGCTGGCTACGGCTTCTACCAGTTCCCGGTGCAGTTCATCTGCGGTTGCTTTTTCACTGTCGGGGATGGGTTTTTTCTCTGGCTTGCCACCATCTTTTCCGTACTCATACATTACCATGTTGAGCACGTCGATGATTTGATTGAAACCAGTGCCGGCATTGAGCGGATATTGCACCTGTACCACTTTGCTGCCAAAGTGAGCCTTGGCTTCTGCTACAGTTTTATTGTAATCGGCATTTTCATGATCCAGTTTGTTCACCGCAAAAATCATGGGTGTTTTAAACTGTTCGGTGTAGTCCCAAATAATGTCGGTGCCTACTTCTACACCTGCAGTGGCGTTGAGCAGCATCACACCGGTGTCGGCTACGCGGAGGGCACTAATTACTTCGCCTACAAAGTCGTCATATCCCGGTGTATCAATAATGTTGATTTTGTAACCACGCCAGGTAGTGTGCAGCAGGGAAGAAAAGATAGAGTTGCCTCTTTCTTTTTCGAGGTCATGATAATCGCTTACGGTTGTGCCTTCTCGCACCGTACCGCGGCGGTTAATCAGTCCTGCTTCAAAAAGCATGTCTTCGGCCAACGTTGTTTTACCGCTGCCGGCATGGCCAAGCAGCGCAATGTTTTTTACGTGAGCAGTATCAAAAGTTGCCATAACGTAAGTATGTAAAAGGTGAAAAAAACCGTGTAGCCCCAAAAGATTTGGACACGGCAATGATTAAGCAATCGGAATACAATGAGGGTAAGTACTACATGTATTAAAAAAGGTTGCAAGTGTGTAGATACCTGCAACCTTTTCTATCATGTTATGCCGTTTCTCCAATGAAACGGTGAAAATCTTTGTTGAGTTGGTCAATATCGGCCAGCAATTGTTTTACCTGTAGTTCCAGGTTGTGGTGAGGAATTTTGTGACCAAAGTTGGGATGGTGTTCAGCATCGGCTACATGGTGCTTAATGGCGTGTTTTACGTCGTGCACGTTAATGAGCTGAATGTGAAACTGATTGTGGTAGTGTTCTACCTCTTTCAAATAATCGTGATCCGTTTTGCCAGCAGCAGCAGTGTAGAGTTCACTGCGCAAACGATTGATGTCTTCTTTTGCCTGGCGGAGTTGATTGCGCCACTGGTCGCATTCGGCCAGTAGCGCCTGATGTTCGGCTACGGTAACCATAACATTAAGTTTTAAGGTGAGCAATCTGATCAAAAGAACGAAAGGAGCTTATCAAGATACATCGATTTTTTCCCTTCGTCAATACCAAATTTGACGCAAGTAGCTACAACTAACTATGAGGCAAGTCATGCTTTTCGGTATCTTTCCTCATGCTGAAAATTGGTTGAAAAACCTTATACTTTACTGATGCGAAAGTTTTGTGTGACCATTTTGTTTTGCTGTGTACTGCTGGGTGTGTATGCGCAGGATAGTGCCATCATTCGCCGGTGGATGGATACCCTTGCAGCGCCTGCGTTTCATGGGCGTGGCTACGTGCACAATGGCATGCAGCAAGCAGCCGATTGGATAGCCGCCAGCATGAAGCAACAAGGCTTGCCCGTGCAGCGCCAAACGGTGGAGTATCCGGTGAATGCTTTTCCCACTCCAAGTTTGTTGCAGGTAAATGGCCAAACCCTGCAGGAGGGCGTTGATTATTTAATAGGGCCTGAATCGGGCGGTTTTGATGGCACTGTTTCCCGCTTATTGCAGGTTGATTCTGCTACCTGGGTATCGGCCGATCAAAAATTGATTGTACAGCTGGCAGACAAACTCACCTGGAGTGTGGCTACCCGTCAGCAAAACCATTGCCGGGTTATTGTACGTCGTGCTGCAATTGCATCTGCACCCAAAAAAATCAAATTGCAGGTCACTCCATTTTTTCAGCCATCCTTCAAGGCAGATAATGTGATTGCCACCGTACCCGGTACGCTGCGCAATGATTCTACCATCGTTTTTACGGCACATTACGATCATTTGGGGCAACTGGGCAATGCTCTATTTGCCGGTGCCAACGATAATGCCAGCGGCTCCGCTTTGCTCATGCAATTGGCGTGCCGCATACAGGCACAACCCTTGCCGTACAAAGCGGTGTTTATTTGGTTTGCCGGCGAAGAAGCCGGATTGGTGGGTTCATCGTGGTATGTAGAAAAACCAGCATTCCCATTATCGAATATTCGCTTTTTACTCAATCTCGATTTGATGGGGAACGGCGAGGAGGGCATTACTGTGGTGAATGCTACTGAGTTTCCTAACGCATTTGCATTGCTGCAAAAACTGAATGCGGAAAAACAATATCTCACGGCCATCAACAGCAGGGGCAAGGCGCAAAACAGCGATCATTATTGGTTTACCGAAAAAGGGGTGCCTTCTTTTTTCTGGTACACGTTGGGCAAGCGGAAAGCTTATCACGATGTAGAAGATATTGCAGCCACTGTTCCTCTTGTAGAAGCCAATGATTTAATACGTTTGATTCTCGATTTTTCTCAACAGCTCATTCTTCAATCCCGATAATTTTCTTGCATGATTACTGCTGCCGATTTTACCAAAGACATCATTGCCCGCTTTACCTATTACAAGCAACTGGGTGATAAAACATTTGCACAACTAAGTGAAGATGAATTGAAATGGGAGCCAGCGGAAGGTGCCAACAGCATTGCCATTATTGTGCAGCACATGTATGGCAACATGATGAGCCGGTTCAGCAATTTTTTGACAGAAGATGGCGAAAAGCCCTGGCGCAACCGCGATGCAGAATTTGAACCCATGAATGTAAGCAAGCAAGACCTGATTGATTTTTGGGAAACCGGCTGGAGTCATGTGCTGAGTACCATTGGGTCGCTCAGCGATGCGCAACTCATGCAAGACGTAACCATCCGTACCGAAAAGCTGAAAGCCTACGATGCCTTGCTGCGGCAGCTGGCTCACTATGGCTATCACATTGGGCAAATAGTGATGCTGGGTAAAATGCTGCGCAAAAATGACTGGCAAAATTTATCGGTACCCAAGGGCGGCAGTGCAGCGTACAACGAAGCGATGAAAAAGTAGTTGGTGACTTGGGAAATGATGAATTAGGAATGCTGAATTGAAACCTCAATCAGCGTTGCTGCGACCAACATTGGCAAACTTCGGCGACCAACAAAGGCGGCATATCAGACATCAGATATCCTGCATCCTACATCCTTCATCTACTTCATGTCTTCTGCCGTAAAGCCAAACGGCAGTATGTCTTTGGCAGAAGCAATCACCATTACCTCGCCTTGCTGGCCCGATAAAATGAGGCGCATAGGCTGGTTGAATCTTTGCTCGTATTCTACCAATGCCTGGCGACACATACCACAGGGCGATGCCGGCTTGCCACTATTGCCATGCAGGTTGTGGTAAGATATGGCCAAGGTAGCAACCGCTTCTGTTGGGTGCAACGTGCTGAGTGCAGAGAGCAATACTCTTTCTGCACAAATACCTACGGGGTAGCTGGCGTTTTCCTGGTTGGTGCCTTTTACGATATGTCCGTTGGTTGTTTGTGCTACGGCAGCTACTTTAAATGCACTGTAAGGGGCGTATGCTGCAGCGGTATGCTCCCGGGCTGCTTGAAGTAATGCTTGGTCTGCCGGCGAAAGGCTGCTTTCGTTCTCGTGGAGCTCGTAAGTAAATTGATGTGTTTTGTTTGCCATCTTTCATCAGTTTGAGTGATAAAAAATCCTTCCCCATGTTGGAGAAGGATTTCTGTTGTGGCAGTTAAAATTACGTGTTTATTTAATGCTGCTGAAAATTCGCTTCCAGCGTGGTCCTTTTTCCCAGCTAAACCAAATAAAACTTGCTTTGCCTACTACATGCGTTTCGGGCACAAAACCCCAAAAGCGGCTGTCCTGACTGTTGTGGCGGTTGTCGCCCATCATCCAGTAGTAATTGTATTTAAACGTGTATTTGTCTGCAGGCTTACCATCAATGATGATTTGGTTGCTTTTTACTTCAAGGCTGTGCTCTTCGTAGTTGCGAATGATGCGTTCGTAAAGCGGCAAATTTTGTGTTGTCAAAGAAATGGTAGTTCCTTTTGCAGGAATGATAATGGGACCAAAATCATCTACCGTCCAATCAAAACCAGCGTTGTTGATGTTGGGAAAAATGTAAGCATCATCGTGCTGGCTTACTTGTGCCACGTTTGGCGATTTACGCACTGCGTCAGCTGCTTGTTTGGTAGCATAAATCAAATCAAAGCGGGCCGTATCCAATTCAGGAAGGCGCATGTCTCGCTGGTATCCGTTGAGGTTTACTTTCATGGCTTCGCCAGTAAAAAACGATGGATGGATGGCTTCGTAAACAACGGGGCTGCTCTTTTTTTCAATTAAATAAATACGGGGCAGCAAGCGAATGTTTACTGCTGTTACGTTGCTCATCTTTTTCATTTTGGCAGCATCTTCGGGGCTCAGGCTAAGCTGGTATTGTCTGCTGCTGATGAATTGGTTTTCGAGGTTGGCAATCTCGGTTTCCTTATCCGTCCAACGAATGTGGATGTCCGCATTTTCTTCAAGGCTGTTGAAATCAATGGCACTTTTAACCGATACGTTGTAATCGTTTTGCATGCCTGCAGGCTCGTAAGCCTTGGTATTGTTTACATACAGTTCGCCATTTTTCAGGTATAGTGTATCGCCGGCTACTGCCACACATCGTTTTATGTAGTTGTCGGCTTTGTCCATCGGGTGTACAATTATTTTATCGCCCCAGTCGGCCAGCAGTGCATTGCGGTTGTCTCCGTAGGTGCTGCGCAATACATCATAGTAAGGCTTGGCAGAACCGTAGCCCGGATCGTTGATGATGGTATCGCCCAAGGGGAAATTAAATACCACCACATCATTGCGTTCTACTTTTTCGTAGCCGGGTATACGGCTGTAGGGTATTTGAATCCAGGTGAGGTAGGACGGTACTTGTGAGTTCGGCATCAAGTTGTGTACAAATGGAAAGCTAAGCGGCGTTTTGGGAATGCGTGGTCCGTACGAAACTTTGTTGACGAAGAGGAAATCATTCACCAGCAAAGTCTTTTCCATAGATGGAGTAGGAATGGTGTAAGCTTCGAAAATAAAGGTGCGGATAAGCGTAGCTGCAACAACTGCAAATACTGCCGCGTCCACCCATTCGCGGCTCGAAGGCTTTTTGTAATTGTGAAACACTTCTTGGCCGGCATAACGTTCGTTTGGCGAAAAGCCGAGGTAGGGGAAATATATAAATGGCACCAGCACGGCACCTGCATGATGCAACACATTGAAGCGGCCAAAGTGCATCACAAAAATGATGGTGAGCCAAATGCTGATGAACTGCCCTGCAATGGGAATAAACTGCAGCCAAAACCACACCCGGCGCACCTGAATTTTTTCAATAATGCACCAGGTATTGTAAAAGGGAATGAGGGCTTTCCAGGGAGTAATGCCGGCTTTTTTAAACATGCCGTACATACCAATGTGCCAGCCTATCGTTCCTATCAAAAAAATGATCCAACCCATATCGGTTTTTGTTTTAATGCCTGCCAAAGTAAAGTGTGCAGAGCGGTTCCGGCAAAAATACCTTTTCGTAGTATCGGGCCAATCCGGCAATATAGTTTATCATTTCGTTTGTATTTGCCCGGCATTGTTTAACAAGTAGCCGAACCTGATTTTTATCAGGCTTGAAAACAGGGGTTCGGCCTACTTTTCGCCTACAGATGCAGCTGTTTTCGATTAAAGATGTAGAACGTTTGAGCGGGATAAAGGCCCATACCCTGCGTATGTGGGAGGCCCGCTATGGGCTGGTTTTGCCTCACCGCAAGGAAAGTAAACACCGCTATTATACCAACGAAGACCTGCGCCGCATTTTGCGGGTGAGCTGGCTGTACCATCAGGGCTACAAGATTTCGCATATTGCCTCGCTGTCTGAAACAGACATGGCGCATTTAATAGACAAAGAAGTGCGTAGCGGTGTATTTTTTGTAGAACAAATGAATGATATGCTGCTGGCCAGCCGCGATTTTAATGAAGCGTTGTTTGATGCCACCATTACAGCCACCATTTTGCAACTGGGGCTGGAGCGGGCTGTGGTGCATGTGGTGTATCCCTTGCTGGAAAAAATAGGTCTGCTGTGGATGAATGAAGAACTGCTACCGGCACAAGAGCATTTTGCCAGTACACTTATTCGCAATGTCATTATCCGCCACATCAACGAACTGCCCTTGGTACGTACCGAGCATCAGCAGCTCATATTGCTGTTTGGCCCCGAAGAGGAGTATCATGAAATTCCGTTGTTGTTTACCTATTACCTGCTGCGCAAAAATGAATATCCTGTTATTTATCTCGGCTCCAATGTATCGGAAGCTACGGTAGAAGAGTATTGCAAACAAAAGCAGGTGGCGCAATTACACTACCATCAGCTCACCAACTTTACCCGTATGGATGCTGAAGAATATCTGGAAATGTGGAGTTATCGTTTTCCGAACAGGCAAGTGGTAGCCAGTGGGCCGCTGGTACAGTTTATACGCCATGTACCACCTAACGCAAGGCTCATTAAGAGCATGCAAGAATTGCTGCATTATTGCCGCCAGCCTTTTGGGGGAGTGCTGGCATAACTGCAGCTGCGTTACATCCGTACATTTTCACGTACGTCGTTTTCAGTAATGGTTTTATCACTCAGGATAACGAGGCGTTCTACAATGTTGCGTAACTCACGAATATTGCCCGTCCAGTTGTGCTGCTGCAACAATGCCACAGCTTCCGGTGCAATTTGTTTTTTAGCTGTACCGTATTCGTTGCAAATGTTGGTGAGGAAATGATCGACCAGTGCAGGAATGTCGCTGCGGCGGTCGTTGAGCGATGGTACATGAATGAGTATCACACCAAGGCGATGGTACAAGTCGAGCCGAAAGCGACGGGCTTCCACTTCTTCCATCAGGTTTTTGTTGGTGGCGGCTACCACCCGCACATTCACTTTTATTTCTTTATCGCCACCCACTCTGGTAATGGTGCCTTCTTGCAAAGCCCGCAGCACTTTGGCCTGAGCATCGAGGCTCATGTCGCCAAT
>JADLHL010000042.1 GCA_020848815.1 Chitinophagaceae bacterium
AGCAGTTGATGAAGGGTCATCAGGGAAACCGCTGAGTGAGTTTTTCCAAGGCCACAAAAACAGCCGGGCAAAAGCTGGCATTTTTCAAGGTGATGTTTTTGCGCAGCAGCAACACATCTTCATCGGTGTAGGGAAAACGGCTGCAATCGGAAGGGCGGTCTTCGTAAATGCTGCAAAAATTATCGGCACCCAAAAACGGGCAGGGCGATTGCTTCACCACATAGTCGCCTTCATCATCCAGCCGCAGGTAGTTTTCAATAAATGCCGACTCCTTCATCCGCAGCACTTTGCTGATTCGTTTAATGTCGGGTGTTTTAAACCGGGGCGAATAGTTTTTGCAGCAGGCAGCACAGTTCAGGCAGTCTACCTCCTCAAACACGGCCTCATGTAGTTCGGGCAGCACCTTCAGCACCTTACGCACTTCTACTTTTTGCAGCCAATGCTTGTATTTCTTCTGGTTTTCGGCCGCTTTCTTTTGCCAGTTTTGCGGCAGTTCATTCGCCATGTTAAACGCTATTCAATTTTATGCACACCAATGCTCACACAAAGATGGCCTTCGGATGCACTATGTTACCTTTGCAGCGCAAATTTTCAAACTTTCTACGGTCTTACTGGGTTAAAATCATGGTTCGACGCTCTTTTGGCGTCCAATCGTCATTCTTTCCGTTATCAACCGTACATCATTTTTAAAATAACAACCGGGTATGAACTTGTTTGAGCAACAGTCGAATGAATTTCAGGGCAGGCATATTGGCACACTGGGAAGCGAAGCCGCAATGCTCGAAGTGATTGGAGAAAAAAGCGTAGATGCATTGGTAGACAAAACCGTTCCTGAAGCCATCCGACTGCAGGCGCCGCTCAATGTACCCGATGCCCTCAGCGAGGCCGCTTTGCTGCAGCACCTGCATGAGCTGTCGCAAAAAAATGAGGTATTCAAAACCTACATAGGTCAGGGCTACTACGATACACATACGCCAAGTGTGATTTTGCGCAACATTTTCGAAAACCCAGGTTGGTATACGCAATACACGCCTTACCAGGCCGAAATCAGCCAGGGTCGTTTGGAAAGCCTGCTGAACTACCAAACCATGGTAACCGACCTGACAGGTTTGCCCATTGCCAACGCCAGCCTGCTCGACGAAGCCACCGCTGCTGCAGAAGCCATGAACCTGTTGTTTCACAACGTGAACAAATCGGATGTAGCGCAGGCCCCTAAGTTTTTTGTAGATGCTCAAGTATTTCCACAGGTGGTAGACGTGGTGGTAACCCGTGCTACACCGCTGAATATTGAAGTGGTAATCGGCGATTACAAAACCGCCACCATCGACAACACTTTCTTTGGTGCGTTGCTCCAGTATCCTAATGCTTCGGGCAGCATCGAAGACTATCGTTCTTTTATTGATAAAGTACATGCAGCAGGTGCCGGTGTAGCCATGGGCACCGATTTGCTGGCCCTTACCCTGCTTACCAGCCCCGGCGAACTGGGTGCCGACATTGCATTTGGCTCTGCTCAACGATTTGGTGTACCCATGGGTTTTGGTGGCCCGCATGCTGCATTCTTTGCCGCCAAAGACGAATTCAAAAGATCTATGCCCGGCCGCATCATCGGCATCAGTATTGATGCACAAGGCAAGCGGGCATTGCGCATGGCGCTGCAAACCCGTGAGCAGCACATCAAGCGGGAAAAAGCCACTTCCAATATTTGTACGGCACAGGCATTGCTCGCCAATATGGCCGCCATGTATGCCGTGTATCATGGCCCCGATGGCCTGAAAAAAATTGCCAAGCGGGTGAGCCTGTTGACGCATGTGTTGGCAGCAGCACTTAGTGAGTTGGGCTTTACCGTAGCTCATGCTCATTATTTCGATACAATCACCATCAGCACCGATAAAGCGGCTGCCATAAAAGAAATTGCAGAGGCTTACAAAATGAACTTCCGCTATGTAGGTGCTTCACAAATCTGCATTTCGCTGGATGAAACAACTACTCAGCATGATGTGCTGGATATCGCACAGGTATTTGCGCTGGCCGTTCAGCACGAAGCCGCCAGTATCGTGTTTGATGATGAAGCTTCGCTGAGCAACATCCCCACCTTTGCTGTTCGTACTTCTGCGTTTTTGGAGCATGCTGTGTTTAACACGCACCGCAGCGAAAGTCAGATGATGCGTTACATCAAGAGCCTCGAAAACAAAGACCTGTCGCTCAATACCAGCATGATTAGCCTCGGTAGCTGTACCATGAAGCTGAACGCTGCCAGCGAAATGATGCCCTTGAGCTCTCCGAACTGGAGCAAGTTGCATCCGTTTGCACCGGTAGCTCAGGTACAGGGCTATCATGAAATGATGGCTTCGCTGAACCAGTACCTGTGTTCCGTTACAGGTTTTGATGAGTGCTGGTTGCAACCCAACAGTGGTGCACAGGGCGAATACGCTGGTTTGCTGGCCATTCGCAACTATCACCTCAAAAACAATCAGCCGCAGCGCAATGTGATGCTGATTCCGATTAGTGCCCACGGCACCAACCCTGCCAGTGCTGTAATGGCTGGTATGAAAGTGGTGGTGGTAAAGGCTTTGGATAACGGCTACATTGATGTAGAAGACTTCAAAGCAAAAGTGGCTCAATACAGCAATGAGCTGGCCGGCACCATGATTACTTACCCCAGCACCTATGGTATTTTCGAAGAAACCGTAAAAGACATTTGCGCCCTGGTGCATGAGCACGGCGGACAAGTGTATATGGATGGTGCCAACATGAATGCGCAGGTTGGCCTCACCTCACCTGCCGCCATTGGTGCCGATGTATGCCACCTCAACCTGCACAAAACATTTGCAATTCCGCATGGCGGTGGCGGTCCTGGCATGGGCCCCATTTGCTTCCGCAGCCATTTGAAAGATAGTTTCATGAGCATGCCCTTGCAAGAAATTGCTCAAAGCGAAGGCAACATGCGTGGCGTGAGTGCAGCCCCGTTTGGTTCTGCTTCTATCCTGCTCATCAGCTATGCGTACATCCGTATGCTTGGTGCGGTTGGTTTGCGCAAAGCCACTGAGTACGCCATTTTGAATGCCAACTACATGCGGGCCCGCTTGCAAGAGCACTACCCCATTTTGTACACTGGCATCAATGGCACTTGTGCCCATGAATTTATTGTAGACCTGCGGCCGTTTAAAAATACAGCCGGTGTAGAAGCAGAAGATGTGGCCAAGCGTTTGATGGATTATGGTTTCCATGCGCCAACCATGAGCTTCCCGGTACCGGGCACCATTATGATTGAACCTACCGAAAGCGAAGACAAAGCCGAACTCGATCGTTTTTGCGATGCATTGATTAGCATTCGGGCAGAGATAGCGGCTATTGAAAACGGCCAAATGGACAAAGCCAACAACCCGCTGAAGCATGCACCACATACGCTGGAAGTAGCCATGAATGATGGCTGGGACAGACCCTATAGCCGTCAGGTAGCAGTATTTCCGCTGCCTTATGTAATGCAAAACAAGTTTTGGCCAACCGTGAGCCGCATCAACAATACACATGGAGACCGCAATCTGGTGTGTACCTGTGAGCCAACAGCGGCCTATGCAGAAGCTTCCGCATAAGCAAGTGATGATATGATTATTAAAGCCTCCTCCGGGAGGCTTTTTTATTCTATACGATTTCCACAGCAATCCACAAAGCCGTTAAATAACAGGTTGCGACCTGATGTTTGTCATTAATTCAACATATGTATGCAGAGTAGATTTGTATCATAACATCTAACCAATGAAAAAACATTTAATTGCCGCATCGGTTTCAAGTATTGTGCTTGTTCTCTTTGCATACTTGTGCCTCATTATTATGCCCAACTTGCCGGAGAGCATAGTTGAAGATTATTTCAGTCCATCATTTACCAATGATGAAAACCGAAACCTGTTGTACTTCATACAACCTATTGTATTAGCATTTGCGCTGTCGTGGTTCTGGACACGTTTTAAAGAATCATTTGCCGGCAACTGGATGCTGAAAGGTTTGGAACTCGGCTTGGTGTATGCATTGATTGCTTCTTTGCCCGCCATGATTTTATTGTACAGTGCCATTGATGTATCTGCCACTACAGTGGGTACCTGGTTGCTCTACAGTTTTGCACAGGCTACCATTGCAGGTGAAATTTCTGCCCGCATCGATCCATAAGCATTTTTCTCAGCTATACATTACCCCTTCGTTTGAAACAGAGCGGAGGGGTTTCTTTTATTGGTCAATCCCAATAGCAATTTGCACATTTGCGTATGGCAAATCTTCATCCTTACTGCATCATCAATGGTAGCCTGCAACCCCGCAGCACAGCAGCCATCGGGCTCGATGATATGGCACTAAACAGAGGCTACGGTGTGTTCGATTTTTTTAAAGTGATGCAAGGCATACCCATGCACCTCGATGCACATTTGCAACGATTGTTTCACTCTGCCCAACACATGCATTTGCCAATAGATGAAGATGTGGAGCGTTGGAAAAGTCTTATTCAGCAATTGCTGGACGCCAACCATGTGCAGGATGCCGGTGTAAAAATATTGGTGACTGCCGGCTATGCAGCCAATGGCTACAGCATTGCCAGTCCAAACATCATCATCACTACACAACCATTGCCTGCAAAAAAAGAAGATGATTATGCCAAAGGCATCGCAGTTATCACTCATGAATACCAGCGGGAAATGCCAGATGTAAAAAGCATCAACTACACCCGTGGCATTTGGCTGCTGCCGCAGATAGCCGCAGCCGGTGCCAGCGATGTATTGTATTATGCCAATGACCTATTGAGCGAAAGCCCCCGCAGCAATGTGTTTGTTGTAAATGAAGCCGGCACTTTGCTCACCCCCGAGCACAACATGCTCAAAGGCATTACCCGTCAGCAAGTATTGAGCATTGCCAGCCAACATGTTTCTGTTGCTTGTACCGATGTAACGATAACTGATTTACGCAACGCCGCAGAAGTATTCATCACCAGTACTACTAAGGGCATATTGCCCGTTACTACAATTGATGGAAAACCTGTGGGCAATGGCCTTCCGGGCAAAGTAACGCTGCAACTGATGCAGGCATTGGAAATGCATGAAAAGCACCTATAAAAATTGCAAATCGTATAAAAACTTCATCCTTTTATTATCTTTTAATCTCGTTTGATTTATTGCCAGATACGCTCAAATTCGATTATGATTCTTCCTTAGCGTTGTTACTTTCTTTTTCTTGAAAAAAAGAAAGTAACCAAAGAAAATTCAAGGCAAACCCGAAGCCTCCGGCCGTTTTGCCTTGCCAACTCCTCCCCCTGTGTAAGGTGTATTTCAATCCGTCGCACATGTCATATTTGAAAAGCTAGTACCCGACAAGGAATAACATGGATACTTAACTCATAGCACCAGCTTTAATAAACAATGGCCAGCGAACAATGCGCTTTTCTGCAGCTGGCCAAATTTTCCCTAGTTGTTCGGCTGCAGCGGTGAGTGGATTGACTTTTGTTTCTTCAATACATTTTTGTACCGCAGTCCATGTACTCAGGTAGTGTATAAACTGCGTTGCTGTCCATTCCATTTCCATCTGTAGCGAAGGAAACGCCACTTCCCGAAAAGGGAAATACAATGTTTGAAATTCGTCCTCCAAAATTTTCCTTTCAGGCTCCCAATAAGTATGAATGCTGTTGTAATAAAAATTATGCAACCACGCATCCACCGCATCGTTAATACTGCACAAACCATATCCAATCACTACCAGGTGTCCTTCCGGTTTGGCTACACGGCGTACTTCTTTATAAAACGCTTCGATATCCAACCAGTGAATGGCTTGCGCCACCGTCACCACATCAAAATAATGGTCGGGATAATCGGTATGCTCAGCAGGCTGCACACTGTAGTGAATGGAATTATTGGCCGGTGCTTGCCGGAGTTGCGCAGCACTGGCGTCAGAAGCACACACCAAAGCAAAATGCTCAGCCAGTTGCATAGCCAACTGTCCGTTACCTGTGGCACAATCCCAAGCCACGCCTCTGTACCGCTGCAATTTTGCAATGGCTTTTCCCAACGCTACAGGATATGCAGGCCTGTAAGCTGCATACGCTGCGGCTTGTTCAGAAAACAAATCTTTCATGCTTTATTTAAAAGTCGTTCCCTTGGCCGTCCACCAGGGATGAATTTCATAATCGAGCCTGCCTGCTTTAATGGCCGGATCAGTTTGCAATAATTTTTCTACTTCTTCTTTGCTGGCTGCATCAAAAATAAAAATGCCCCGCCAGTTGCCGTCGTCGCCAAAAGGCCCGGCTACCATTAGTTTGCCCATATCTGCCATTACCTGCATATTGGCCATGTGCCCTGCCTGCAACTTATTAATGACAGCCGTGTCTGTAATCTTATCCCGGTCTTTGCCTTTTGTAAGCATTACAAACCAGTATTGCTTCATTTCGTATTTCGGCTTTTCTGCTTTGTTGGTTTGTTGCGCATTTGTTGGCGTTATCAGCAGCATGCACAGGCATGAAAAAAGAATGGCTTTCATGAGGGTTGATTTTACAGGAAATGTACGGTACAAAACAGCCCGACACAAACGTGCCGGGCTGTATCAATAACTATTGTAAGATTTAGCCGCTAGTTCCAGCGCCACTCACTTTAAGTTTTGGCCCGAGATAGATTTTCTCCTTTTCAAAAGCCTGCATTACTTTTTGATGATACTGTTGCATCACTGCTTTAGTAGCGCCATCCTGCTTTTGCAAATCTTGCTTCAGCAAATCAATGCGCTGCATTTGCATATTACTAGGTGCAGCTTCATTGCCAGCCACGGCTGTGTACACTTCACTGATTTCTTCTTTCAAACGCTTTTCATCAGCAAAAATGCTTTTGTTTTTTGTAGCCATCAGCTTGCCGCGTTGCTCTTCCAGTTTATCGTAGTACTCCTGAGCAGCCTGTCGGTTTTTTTTGTTTTGCAGTTTTTCAATATTTCCCTTCAGCTTTTCTTGTGTTTTGCTAATAGTGTCTACTAAAGCTGCCAGCTCTTCCTGCATGTTGAACAACTTCATAGCAGCATCATATTGCTGCTTGCGTTCTTCAAGTGTCATGTCGCCTTTTTCATCGTGTACTACCGTTATCTGTTCCGTTACCACTTTGTCGCCTACCACGAGTTTTACGGTGTATTCGCCGGGCAATACCATGGGGGCAGTAAAGGCGCCAAAGTCGAGCTTCACACCGCCTTCTGCCATTTTGGGTGGCGTACCCCGCAGGTTCCAGGTCACCATATTGATGCCCTTACGCTTGGTAGCAGGAATGCTCTGCACCAGCTTGCCATCTTTGTCTACAATTTCCACTTTTACATCGCCACTGCTTACCCTGTCTTTCAGGTAATACTTAATGGGCTGAATGCTGGGCGGGTTGCCACCATTCCAGCCGCCGGTGCCTGGGAAACCACCACCACCAAACTGACCGTCTCGCAACGTGAGTTTTTCCGGTTTCAGCAGTACAATGTCTTTGGCGGCAGCGTCTTCCGTCATGTTGCGGATGGGGCTGATATCGTCCACCACAATGACACCACGGCCATGCGTACCCAATACCAAATCATGCTTGGTAGGATGAATGGCAATGTCTCTTACCAAAGCATACCATGGAATGTTGTTCTTCATGCGGAACCACTCTTTACCACCATTGGTAGAGCAATACAAACCCATTTCGGTACCGGCAAACAACAGGTCTTTGTTCTTCAGGTCTTCTTTTATTTTATGGGCAAAACCTTCCATGGCTTCACCGCCTTTCAGCAGGGTCCATGTTTTACCCATGTCGTTGCTACGGGCCACATAGGTTTTGTGATCGCCGTACATGTGGTTGTCAAATGTTGCGTACACCACATTTTTATCAAACCGGCTGGGCTCAATGCTGCTCACCCATGTTTGTGCAGGAATGCCTGCAGCGGCATAGTTAGCAGCAACGTTAGTCCACGTTTTACCGCCATCCAAAGTGTATTGCAAATTGCCATCGTCGGTACCGGCCCAAATCATGTTGCCATCCAGCGGACTTTCTGCTATCGTAAATACAGTACAGTGATTTTCGGCAGAAGTATTATCAGCACTCAGGCCACCACTCTCTTCCTGCTTTTGTTTGTTTTTGTCGTTGGTAGTAAGGTCTGGCGAAATGCGGGTCCAGTTGCGGCCCTGATCGGTGCTGCGGTACACGTACTGCGCCCCGCAATACAATGCCCCTGTATAAGTACCTACATACAACGGCGTATTCCAGTTCCAGCGCAGGTCTTCATCGCCTGGGCCTTTTTGGGGTTGAATGGCTACCGCCTTGCCATTGGTGAGGTTTACACGGGCCATGTTGCCACCCTGATATTCTGCGTAGCAAACATTGGGATCTTTTGCATCAGGCACGGTCCAGAAACCATCGCCACCATATACATCTTGCCACACCGCATTGCTTACGCCACCAGGTGCAGCACTCGGTGCTACCCAGCTACCATTGTCTTGTAAGCCGCCATAAATACGATACGGGTTAGCATTGTCTACCGCTACATGATAAAACTGTCCTACGGGCAAATTGCCTTTGAACGACCAGGTGGCACCTTTATCCAAACTCAGATAAACGCCCCCATCGGTACCCAGCCAAAGTTCGTTGGTGGCATTGGGATTGATCCACAACGCATGATGATCGCTGTGTACCCAGCCACCTTCGCTGCTGGCTTCGGCAAAGCTG
>JADLHL010000043.1 GCA_020848815.1 Chitinophagaceae bacterium
AGGTACACATCGGCACCCGGCACCACCTGACCTTCAAACATGGCCCGGCCAATTTTTACTTTTTCACCTTTGAATGTATAGCCGGCTTGTACGGCCTCAAGAAATTGCGCAACGTTTGCCATAAAATGAAATGCTTTGGCGTAAAGATAGCAGAAATGCCTGCGCAGCAAAGGGGCACTGGCCAGCAAATTAGGCAAAGCAGGTGCCGGTATTGGCTGTATTTTTGGGCGGAACATTTACAGCCATTACCATGAGTATTTTCAGCAAAATCATCGCCGGAGAAATTCCTTCTTTCAAGATTGCAGAGAACGATAAATTGTATGCTTTCCTCGATATTTTTCCAGCCACCGAAGGACATACATTGGTAGTGCCAAAGATTGAAGTCGACAAACTGTTTGACTTACCCGGTGATTACCTGGATGGCTACCTGAGTTTTTGTAAACCCATTGCGCAAGCTATACAACAAGTAACGGGTTGCAACCGGGTCAACATCATTACCATTGGTTTTGAAGTGCCGCATGCACACATTCATTTGGTACCCATGAATGGCATGCAAGATGCTGATATTCTTACTAAAAAGATTAAGCCTACGATGGAAGAACTGAAGGCGACGCAGGAAAAAATAGTTGCGTTGATACCCACCTACATCTCTATCTGACGACTGACAGGCTCCCTAAAGGGAGGCTCAGCTGCAGTGTGAACTCAATAAAGTTTTTTACATTCGTTTCATGAGTTGGAGAGACCATATCGTTTCTGATAAAGATGTGTTGCTCGGAAAGCCTACCATAAAAGGAACAAGGCTATCGGTGGAACATATTATTGGTCTGCTGGCTCAGGGTTGGTCAGAACAGCAAATTCTAGAAAGCTATCCAAGGCTTACGAAAGAGTCTATCAAAGCTGTTTTTGCTTACATACAGGATTGTATACAAGACGGTCTGTTATTTCCACCTATTAAGCAGTCGGCATAAACATGAAGTTGTTAGCCAACGAGAACTTTCCTTATCCCAGCATTTACTATTTGCGCAGTAAGGGTTTCGATGTGCTGTCTATCGGAATGGACAATCCAAGCATTAAGGATGCTGAGATTATGACAATTGCGATTGAAGAAAACCGAACAATACTAACATTCGACAGAGATTACGGGGAGCTCATTTTTAAACTCAATTACAAGCCCCCGATGGGTGTTGTGTATTTGCGGTTAAACAAATTTTCACCAATAGATCCGGGCATCATTATAGAATCCTTATTGAATTCTGGATTTGATGTTTCCAATGCATTAACGGTTATTGATGAGCAGGGAATAAGACAAAGAAAATACTCGCTGTAAACACAATTTCTATTTTCCCTTCTTCAACCCTCCCTTGAGGGAGCTGGAAGGGTTAGGTAATTTGCCAGCACTTACCCGCTCCGGATTCTTCTTCAAAAAATCTTCCCAGCCTTTGCTTTTATTAGTCAGTCCGGCGAGTGGCGATTGCTGCTGATAATGATGGCACACCGCTACAGCCAATGCATCGGACGCATCAAAACCTTTTGGCTTTTCGGTGAGTTGCAGCAGGCGTTGCAGCATGCCCCACACCTGTTCTTTTTCTGCATTGCCATTACCGGTCACCACCATTTTTACTTTCTTGGGTGAGTACTCGGTTACGGCCAGGTTGTGCTGCATGGCACAGGCAATGGCCACACCTTGTGCACGGCCCAGCTTCAGCATACTCTGTACGTTTTTGCCAAAGAAGGGGGCTTCAATAGCAAAGTGCTGCGGCTGAAATTGCCGTATCACTTCGTCCATGGTTTTGTAAATGCGTTGCAGGCGTTCAAACACATCGTGCTCCCAACTCATGTTGAGAGTGCCCATGTGCAGCATTTCAATTTTTTGGCCGGTGCAGCGTATCACGGAGTAGCCCATCACCACGGTGCCGGGGTCTACGCCCAATATAACGGTAGATGAAGGGATGATTTTTTGCGTAGCCATACAAAAGAGAAGTGGTGAAATGCCGTTGTGCCAGCTGCTGTTTTTGTATCAACGGTCAATCGAAAGTAAACAGTATTTTGCAGGCACAAAAAAGCGGCATCCTTTGCAATCGGTTTCTCATCTCAAAAAATGGCTCAATTACGTTGCAGGTCCGCTGTTGTTTCTCGCCATTGCATTTTCTATTTACAAACAGTTGTCATCGCAGCAAGATATGGCGAAGCATTGGCAGCAACTTGTACAGAACATTCGAGAGCATGGCACGGTTCCACTCATCTGTATTGTGTTGCTCATGCTGCTCAACTGGAGCATTGAAGCACTCAAGTGGCAGCAACTGGTCAATCACCTGATGCCCATCGGTTGGTGGAAAGCCTTGCTGGGCGTGTTGGCCGGCGTTTCATTTACCATGCTTACGCCCAACCGCATGGGCGAATTTTTGGGTCGGGTGTTGTACCTGCCCGATGGC
This sequence comes from Chitinophagaceae bacterium, assembly GCA_020848815.1. Classification (GTDB taxonomy): domain Bacteria; phylum Bacteroidota; class Bacteroidia; order Chitinophagales; family Chitinophagaceae; genus Phnomibacter. Next base: position 2,433 of record JADLHL010000043.1, read on the forward strand.
AGCCGCATGAAAGCCGCTACTCTTACCGCCATGAGCAGCATGAGCCAACTCATCATTACCATGACGGCAGGTATAATGGGCATTCTGTACTGGTACAGCAGTAATGTGCTACCTGCAGATGGCGAACAACTGCTGATGCGGATATTGCTCTTTGGTACCCTGCTGGCTTGCATAGCGGTACTGTTGTTGTACTTCAATGCGGGCTGGATGGTGCGTTGGATGGAGAAGTGGCCAGCGGCGATGAAGTATGCACCCATTGTGCATGCCGTAGGAGAAATCAATCGTTTTGAGCTATTGAAAATACTGGGACTGGCGGCATTGCGCTACATCGTTTTTTTAATACAATACGTACTGGTATTTATGGCGCTGCAATTACCCATTTACTGGATGGATACCATTGCAGCCACCGCCATTTTATTTCTGATTTTGGCTGTAGTGCCTAGTATATCACTTGCAGAGCTGGGCATTCGGGGCAAAGTAAGCCTGCTGGTGTTTGGCTGGTATTGCCAGCAAGCCGTCGGCATTTTACTGGCGGCAGCCGTTATTTGGTTTATTAACATTATTTTACCCGCATTGGCGGGAAGTTTGATTTTGCTGGGCGTTAAACTGTTTGGTAAACACACATTCGAAAAGGCATGAAGAAATTGTTGATAGCAGGGATATTGTTGCTGGCTTTTGCACCCAAAGCCAGTACAGAAGGGGCTTGCAATACCAAGAACAAGGCCTTTAAGCATGGCGAAAAAGTTATTTTTCATGTGTACTACACCGTAGCCGGGTTGTGGGTACATGCGGGCAATGTATCATTTACTGCTACACTCAGTATGCTCAACAATAAGCCTGCTTATCATGTTGTGGCCGATGGCAGTACCCTCAGCAGCTACGACTGGATATACCGGGTACGCGACCGCTATGAAACCTACATAGATACAGCTACGCTATTGCCGCAAAAATTCATTCGCAATGTGGATGAAGGCGGCTATAAAATTTATGAAAACGTAACCTTTTACCACGATAAAAAAACGGCCGTTACTAACCAAGGTGTATTTACGATACCCTCATGTGCACAAGATGTGCTCAGCGAAGTATACCTGGCCCGCAACATGGATTTTAATAAGCTCAAGCCCGGCGAAATGTTGCCCTTCGATTTGTTTTTAGACAACAAAGTGTACAACATGTATGTACGCTACCTCGGTAAGGAAACGATTAAAACCCGCTACGGAAAATTTCGTTGTATTAAGTTTAAGCCACTGCTGCTGAAGGGAAGCATTTTTGAAGGCGGTGAAAAAATGACCGTATGGGTAACCGATGATGGTAACCGCCTGCCGGTACGCATTGAATCACCCATTACCGTAGGCAGCATTAAGGTAGACATGATGAGCTACTACAACCTGCGCTACCCGTTGACATCGTTAATAGATATCCGTTAGTTTTTTTAAGCGCTGAGCATTTCCTGAAGTGTACCCGTTTTATCGGCACGGATGCCTTTTTCTGTACGTACCAATGTGCAGCATTCTACGCTGGGGTCGTGTTCAAAATAGAGGATGTAATTGTTGTCCACGGCTTCTTCCAGAAAACGTTTTTTCTCTTGCAGGGTAATGAGCGGAAACATATCGTACGCCATTACATACGGCAGTGGTATGTGTGCAGGTGATGGCAGCAGGTCGGCCATGTATACTACTGTTTTATCACCAATCTTTATTTGCGGCAGCATCATGGCATCGGTGTGGCCAAAAGCAAAGCGAATGCTGATGCCGGGCACATCATCAAAAGGTACGGTATCTTCTTCTGCCACAGGTACAAAACGCAGTTTGCCGCTGGCTTCTAGGGGCAAAATATTTTCTTTCAGAAAAGAAGCCTTCTCCCGGTCGTTGGGTTGCGTGGCCCAGCGCCAGTGGCTTTCGTTGCTCCACAGCGTAGCATTGGGAAAAGCTGTTTGCAGCGCATCACCATTTCTTACAATGGTACCACCGCAATGATCGAAATGCAGGTGGGTATGGAAAACGTCTGTAATGTCGGATGCGTTATAGCCCAACTGCTGCAAACTATTGTGCAGGGTATCGTGGCCATTGAGGTAATAATGCCCGAAAAATTTCGCATCCTGTTTGTCGCCAATGCCTGTATCAACGAGTATGCGTCGGTCGCCGGTATCTATCAGCAGGCAACGCATAGCCCAGTTGCACAGGTTATTGTCATCGGGCGGGTTGAGTTTTTGCCACATTACTTTGGGCACTACGCCAAACATGGCGCCGCCATCAAGCTTAAAATAACCGGTGTTGATGCTATGCAGTTTCATGAGCTGGAGTTTGCTTTTTTGCAGCTGCAGTGTACCAAAGCAGCAACAATCCAATAATGAAAAAGGCCATTAATGCCAATACAGAATTGCGCTGCGAACCACCCGCTAATTCTGTAATAAAGCCAAAGCTAAACATGCCAATCACAATGGCAATTTTTTCTGTTACATCAAAGAAGCTAAAGAAGGAAGTGGTGTCTTTGGTTTCGGGCATGAGCTTGGCGTAGGTGCTGCGGCTGAGCGATTGAATGCCGCCCATTACAAAACCTACCACAGCGGCCAGCATATAAAATTCGTTGATGCCACCTTTAGGAATCATGTAGCCGGCAATACAGCAGCTAATCCATACTACTACGGCTACCATGAGTGTTTGAATATTCCCAATTTTAGCCGATAATTTTGACATGAGCAATGCTCCAGGTATGGCCACTAACTGAATCAGTAAAATGGCAATGATTAAATTATCGGTAGGAATAGCCAGTTCGCTTTTTCCGTAAAGCGTAGCCGCCAGCATAACGGTTTGAACGCCCATGTTGTAAAAGAAGAACGCCAGCAAAAATCGCTTCAGCACTTTCATGGCGGCCAGCTGATGCCACACTTTGCGGAGCTCAATAAAACCATTGGCAAACACATTGTGGTTGGGGCGGTTGGCACTGGGTGTACCCTTGGGTAAAATGGTTAATGGAATTTGCGAAAAGGCCAGCCACCAAATACCTACCAGCAAAAAGGATATTTGTAATGATTGCCCGGCAGTGCTCAAGCCAAACCATTCTTTTTTAAACAGCAATACAAAGCAAATAATTTGCAGCAACACACTGCCGATATAGCCCATGGAAAAACCTTTGGCGCTAATGCGGTCGCGGTCTTTTTCGGCCGCTATTTCGGGCAGGTATGAGTTGTAAAATACCAGGCTGCTCCAGTAGCCAATGCAGGCCACTATTACCAGGGCAATGCCAAAGCCCACATGATCGCCATCAAAAAAATACAAGCCACTGCAGGCAATGCTGCCAATGGTGCTAAAAAAGCGGAGGAACGATTTTTTGTTGCCCTTGTAATCGGCGATGGACGATAGAATGGGCGACAGCAGCGCTACAATCAGAAAGGCGAAACCGAGAGCATAGTTGTACAAAGCAGTATTCACAAAGGTTCTGCCCAACAGTTGTACTTCATTACTGCCATCGGCCCCCTTGGTTACCTCCTCGTAATAGGCCGGAAACATGGTAGACGTAATAGCCAGGTTGTATACGCTGTTGGCCCAATCGTACATGGCCCAGGCGTTCACTACTTTTTTGGGAGCTGTTTGCATGCGGTGGCTGGTTTAGCAGCGGAAAAAATAGGACTTTTTTTGAATGGAAGAATAAATGGTTGTGAAGGCTACAGCCATAAGTGCATATTGAATTTTTCGAGCACATGAACAACAGCTAAAATAGTTTGCAGTAGCAGTGATTTGCTCCGGATTACATGGGCTATCTGCATAATGCGGACAAGGTTTTGCATTACTTTTACGCCTATACTATTGAAAGTAGTATTCCATTTTAAGCTGCGATACTTATGCGTTTCATCCTGACTTTATTGAGTGTATTTTATTTTTCCGTTTCCTTCACACAGCCTTCCATCTCCATACAGGTCAATACGACCGAGTTGAAGCAAGGCGATACATTACTGCTGAATGCACAAGTACACAACTACAAAAGCCGTTATGGTACACTGCACCTGTATATCGAAAACAGTACCCACAACCTGCAATGGAAGTTTCGGTATCCGCTGGAAAATGGTCAGGCATCTGCCATGCTCATGATACCTGATAGTTTTCCCTCGGGGGTATATGCCATTCATGCGGCACTCCGCAGAGAGCTGGTACACATTATGGGAATGGTAAAAGATAAAAAGCCACCCACCGAAATCAACTACATGGCCGTGGCCGCCAATACCGAAGTGGCTGCTGCTACCATAAAAGTGGAGCCCGACGGAAGTTTTCAAATTCCCAATCTGGTGTTCGATGAAAAAGCAACGTTTATTTTTTCGCCCAGCAAAAAATATAAAGACAATTGGCTGGACGTATCGTTGGAAACGCCTGTAGACAGCAGCTTTTATCACCTGGCCGATACCAGTTTTTTTGTTACGGTAAACAGCAAATTGTTGCCGGCAGATACAGCTGGCTATCGTTTTTCACCCGATTCATTTGCTTATAAAAACACCACCCTGCAAAATGTAACGGTTACTGCCAAAGCCAAGCCTGCGGCGCAGCAGTTGGTAGAAAAATATGCCGGTGGTTTCTTCGACCGCGAAGGCTATTTGTTTGATGGTATGAGCAGCACAGAAATTGCGAGTGCACAAACCATTTTCGATTTTTTAATTGGCCGGGTAGCGGGTTTGCAAATACACAACAGCCGGTTGGATGCTACTTTCGAAATTCATTGGCGGGGCTACGAGCCCGTGTATTTTGTAGATGGCATGGAAACCGATCAGCAAGGGGTGCTGAGTATATCGCCCAGCGAAGTAGCGGCTATAAAAGTCATTCGCCCACCGTTTTATGGGGTGAGCATGGGCAGTGCCGGTGGTGCCATCGCCATCTTTACTAAGCAGGGCAGTGCCGGCGGCACCCGCTATGGCAACCAGTTTAGATTTGTGATTAACGGCTATACACCGCAAGTGTCAGTTTGGGCGTGGTAGCAGCGGGTTGTTTTTTGCAAGGCATTAATTGACGACGGACCACAGACGACCGATGAAAGACCGCTAATACATCAGACATCGTATATCAGACATCATCTACTTCAAATAGCCACTCCACAGCAACACCAGCAATACAATGCCGGCTACAATACGGTACCAGCCAAACAGGCGAAAGCCATGCTTTTGCAAAAAGCCAATAAAGAATTTGATGGCCAGCAGTGCCACAATAAACGCTACCACATTGCCCAGCACAAATGCCTGTACGTTTTGACTGCTGCTCAATATGATATCGTAGCCTTTTACGGCCACGCCGTTTTCTTCCCAGTCTTTCAAAAACAACGAATAGCCGGTAGCTGCCGCCATGGTAGGCACAGCCAGAAAGAAAGAAAACTCGGCGGCCAAACTGCGGGTAAGTTTTTGCTGCATACCACCAATGATGCTGGCAGCGCTGCGGCTTACACCGGGTATCATGGCCAGGCATTGCCACAGGCCAATGATGAAGGCCTTGCCAAAACTGATTTGTTCTTCTTCTTTAATTTTCGGTGTTTTAAATGCCTTATCAATCACAATAAGCACCACGCCACCCAGCAGCAGCGCAATGGCTACAGTGAGGGGGCTTTCAAGCAGGGCATCAATTTTTTCGGAAAACAATTTGCCCAGCAGCAATGCAGGTATAACAGCCACTACCAGCTTGGCATAAAACTGCCAATGCTTTACGTCGATGAATCTTTTCCAGTACAGCACCAGTACACTCAGAATGGCGCCCAGCTGTATGGCCACGGTAAATATTTTGGTGAAGTTGGTGCTCTCCACACCCAACATACGTTCGGCAATAATCATGTGGCCGGTGCTGCTCACAGGCAGGTATTCGGTCAGGCCTTCTACAATGGCAATGATGATGGCTTGTAATGCGTCCATGAGGCAAGTGTAAATAAAAAAGGAACCGCTGAGGGTTCCTTTCAAAGTGGTTCCGAAAAATTATTTTTTGAAGATGGCGTATACTTCTACCACCAGACCCAGCAAAATGAGGATGGGTGCTACGGTGATGCGCAGGGTGCTGTACACTTCTTTGTCGTTGAAAACAGTAGGGTCGGCGCTTTTGCCACCGGCCATTACCAGCATGCCGGCTGCAATAATCACCCCACCCAGCAACATGAGCAGAAAGTTCTTTTTGCCAAAAAGCGGGGTGTGGTCTACCACACTGTGTTGCTTATTATCTTTTTTAGTAGACATGCGTTCAAATGTTAGAGGGGCAAAGTAAAGGAAAACGGGGAAAGTTGGCGAGATAGCAAGTTTACGAGTTGACGAGTTTACGTGTTCACACGTTCAATCAGCGGAAATGGTATTCACTATCAACCACCAACTGCCATCTATCAACTATGCTAATACAAATCATCCAGCTTCATCTTCAGGTATTTTACCACGCTGCGGTGGGTGCTGAAGAGGCTGATGGCCACACCCAATACCAGCAGGCTCAGCGCCAGCAATAGCAGCAGGCCGGTATCGTGTACGGCTTTTAGTTCGGGTACCCAGCCTTCGAGGGTAACAAGTATAATGCCACACACCACTATGGCAATGCCGCCGGCAATGCTGCCGTTGATAATGGCCCGTATGTTGAGCGGCCGGGCAATAAAGCCACGGGTGGCGCCCACCATTTGCATGGTTTTGATGAGGAAACGGTTGCTGAACATGGCCAGGCGAATGGTATTATCGATGAGGACGATAACCACCACTGCCAGCACCAGTGCTACGGCCAGCAGGGCAAAACCAATTTTCGACAGGATGGTCATATTGCCCACCACATTCTGCGGGTACTTAATATCGGTTACGTAAGGGCTGGCTTTAAAAATGCCTTCAATTTTTTTGAGGGTATCGGCCACCACATATTGGCTTTTCAGGTTCATTTCAATGCTGCGGGGCAAAATATTGGTATCAATAAACTGCGTAAAATCTTCGTTGCCCATGGCCTGCCACTCTTTCATGGCCGTGGTTTTGTCTTTGTAGGTGTAGGCTTTAATGTAAGGCAGGCCTTTTACCTGTGCTACCAGCGCATCTTTTTCGGCTTCGGTAGTGGTTTCGCGGAGAAACACCTGCACGGGTACACTTTCACGGAAATAATCGGCCAGCTTGGTATAGTTGATGCCAATCCAGCCCAGTACACCCATCAAAATCAAAACCAGCGATACACCTACAATAGCCATGGCGTATGATGTGCGGCCTTTGCGGGTACCCATTTTCCCTACTTGAGACATAAGCGTTTGTTGTATGTGGAGTTAGTAATGCCGAAGCAAAGTTTCAGCCTTGTGAACCGGACAAAAATAACGGAATAAGCCTTTCCTTATTTTTGCGCTCCTGTTTTAAACGATTGCGGCCGGGCACTATTGCCCTGCCATAGAAAAGATGGAAAGCCAATAACAGGCTTTTAACAGGAACCGCCCATGCGAAAAACCAACCACGCAGCAACTGCTGCCGACAGCGGATTTCTCCATGCACACATTTTTTTGAACCATAACCCCAAGGGTGTTACTCATGGAATACAACTTCAACGCCATTGAAAAAAAATGGCAACAGCAGTGGAATGATACCAAAGCGTATCAGGTGCCCAACAACAGCAGCAAGCCCAAGTATTATGTGCTCGATATGTTTCCGTACCCCAGCGGTGCCGGCCTGCATGTGGGCCATCCCCTCGGCTACATTGCCAGCGATATTTTCAGCCGCTACAAACGCCTGAAAGGCTTCAATGTGCTACACCCTATGGGCTACGATGCTTTTGGCCTGCCTGCCGAGCAGTATGCGCTGGAGCATGGTGTACACCCTGCCGTAAGCACCGAGCAAAACATCAACAACTTTAGGGCACAGCTCGATAAGATTGGTTTTTGCTACGACTGGGACCGTGAGGTAAATACCAGCAAGCCTGAGTATTACAAATGGACGCAGAAGATTTTTCTGGATTTGTACAATAGCTATTTCTGCAATACACAACAAAAAGCAAGGCCCATAGCCGAACTGATTGCGAAATATGAAACCAGTGGCAGCAAACATTTTACCGCTGCCGAGTGGCAGGCTTTTTCTGCAGCCGAAAAAGAAGAATGGCTCATGAAACGCCGCCTGGCATTTTCTGCCTACGGCGAAGTAAACTGGTGCGAAGCCTTGGGCACTGTGCTGGCCAACGATGAAGTGGTAAATGGCGTAAGCGAACGTGGCGGACACCCGGTGATTAAAAAGAAAATGCGCCAATGGTATTTGCGCATTACGGCCTATGCCGACAGATTGCTGGAGGGCCTCAACCGGGTAGACTTTAGCGATAGCATGAAAGAAATGCAACGCAACTGGATTGGCCGCAGCGAAGGTGCTGAAATCGATTTTGCCATTAAAGGATCCGACCAAAAGCTGAAAGTGTACACCACCCGGCCCGATACCATTTTCGGGGTTGATTTTATGGTGATAGCACCCGAGTTGGAATTGGTGAACCAAATAAAATCGGCCGAACAAGCCGAAGCGGTAGACAACTATGTGGCCTATGTAAAAAGCCGCAGCGACAGAGAACGCCAGGCGGAAGTGAAACAAATAACGGGATGTTTTACGGGTGGCTATGCTATTAATCCGTTTAACGGCGTTGAAATTCCTATTTACATAGCGGAGTATGTATTGGCTGGCTATGGCACGGGGGCTATTATGGCGGTGCCCTGCGGCGACGAACGTGACTTTAAATTTGCGCAGCATTTCAATATTCCCATCACCAATATTATTGGCCAGCATTTTAATGGCCAGGAAGCCAACCCCACCAAAGATGCCGTGCTGGAAAACAGTGGCTTTTTGAATGGCTTGCTCATGAAAGATGCCATTGCAGTGGCCAACGATAAACTGGAAGAACTGGGCATCGGCAAGCGAAAAGTAAATTACAAAATGCGTGACGCCGGCTTTAGCCGTCAGCGCTACTGGGGCGAGCCATTCCCTATTTTGTGGAATGACGGCGTACCCACTGCCATGCCCGAATCGGCATTGCCACTCACCTTGCCACATGTAGAAAAATATGGCCCCGGCCCCGAAGGCGAAGGCCCGCTGGCCAACATTGCCGAATGGGTAAATACACCGGAGGGCAAACGCGAAACCTCTACTATGCCCGGTTACGCAGGTTCATCGTGGTACTTTTTGCGCTACATGGATCCGCACAACGAGGCTGAATTTTGCAACCGAGCGGTAAGTGACTACTGGAATCAGGTAGACTTGTATGTAGGCGGCACCGAGCATGCCGTAGGGCACTTGCTGTACAGCCGCATGTGGACCAAAGTGCTGTACGACCTCGGCTATATTGGTTTTGATGAACCGTTTAAGAAGTTGCTGAATCAGGGGATGATTCAGGGAAGTTCGAGGTTTGTGTATCGCATTAATGGTACTAACAAATTTGTGTCGAAAGGATTGCTGGATGCGAATGAAGAATACAACGGACAGAAGATCGATAAAATTCATGCGGATGTAAACTTCGTAGATGGCTACGAACTCGACATCGAAGCGTTCAAGAAATGGCGCAATGGTGAGTACGCACAAGCTGAATTCATTTTAGAAGATGGCAGCTTGTATTCCCCCACCGGGGGCCAGGGGGCTTACATCTGCGGTGCAGAAGTAGAAAAAATGTCGAAGAGCAAGTTCAACACCGTAAACCCCGACGACCTTGTACAAAAGTTTGGCGCCGATACCTTCCGCATGTACGAAATGTTCCTCGGTCCGGTGGAAGTAAGCAAGCCATGGGATACCAAAGGCATCGAAGGCGTACACCGCTTTTTGAAAAAAATGTGGCGCCTCTATTTTGATGAAGTGAAAGGCCTGCAGGTTACGCAAGATGTACCTACCGCCGATGAGCTGAAAGTGCTGCACAAAACCATTAAGAAGGTAGAAGAAGACATTGAACGCTTCAGCTTCAATACCGTGGTGAGTGCGTTGATGGTATGTGTAAATGAACTCAACGATTTGAAATGCCGCAAGGCTGCCATACTGGAGCCGCTGGCTATTTTGCTGGCACCATATGCGCCACACATGGCTGCAGAACTCTATAGTGCGTTAGGCCACACCGACAGTGTGTTGGATGCCGCTTTCCCGGTGTTCAATCCGGCACATGTGCTGGAGAGCACCAAGGAATATCCGGTGAGTGTAAATGGCAAACTGCGCACCACCCTCATTCTCCCCGCCGATGCCGATCAGGTAGCAGCCGAAGCCGCTACCCTTGCCAACGAAGTGGTACAAAAATGGCTCGAAGGCAAAACGCCCAAGAAGTTCATTTTTGTAAAGGGCAGGATGATTAATGTGGTGATGTAAGCGCCAAGATTCGTAGCATACGAATCAGTATAAAAAAATAGAAACGCCGGCTACTGCAAAGTAGCCGGCGTTTTTTATTAATGCGGTTTGTAGCAATCACGCATCGTGGAAAAGTGTATGCCATACAAAAAGAATCGTCCTTCTTTGAGTACGAAATCAAAATTGAATTCCTTTTGATGATTCTCCTTAGGATGATAGTCATCAATAATGTACAGCTCATACAGCGGGTTACTAAAATTCAGATTGGGGATCACTCTTTCCGATTCATTGTAACTTCCTAATGAGTCTTTAAGGATGACTAAATTGTTATAGGTTTCCAGATAGAATTCTTGCCAATTTTTCTTCGTAAAGTTTTCAAAATTTCTCGCTGTAGATTTTTCGAATGGGTAACTAATGACGGGCAAAAAAATCTTAATGAACTCGTCCTGAGTGTAAGTTGAATCGCATACCATTAATTCTGCTAACATCATTTGTTTCAATTCTTCAATGCGCTTATGCTTGATGGCCAAATGAAACCGAATGCGAAACATCGCATAGGTCTTAAAATGTTCCAAAGGAAGAATTTTATCATACTCTGATAGCATGTCTTTTTCTTCAACTTCAATCAGGGTTATCGAGTCAATAGTTGGAGGGGTAGGTAGGTGAACCACCCCATTTTCGTCAACGTATTTTTTATCAAATCTGGCAGATGCCAACAATTCAGCTTTATCCTTTTCAAATATTTCGATTACATCATTGCCATAAACAGAGACAATTTCTGTATTGTGTAAATAGTAATAAGGTTTCGGGTACTTTAGCGATATCAACTTAAGTTCATCAAGAAAAAAAGTACTATCTGGATAAAGCCCAACGGGAATTCTTATTGAATCTACATAAGGAAGAATGCGTGGCACCAAATGATTTGTATCGTATTGCCACATATACACATTTGGTGGACTAGCCCAGCGACCATCCGTCAAGGGATATACAGAGTGAGACCGATATTTAAGTTGTGTATAGCTGCCGTCTTGATTTTTTGTGACATACAACATGGCGTATTTGGTATCGAGAAACGGGAAAGAACTGAAATGGTCATAGGCAATCATGTCTATTGTGTCTGGTGGCTGTTCCAAGCCATATATCCATTCCTTGACCAGATATTTTACTCTAACAAACCCATCTGACATAAAATGGCTATTTGGCCAAGAGACTATTGAATCTTTTTTTATATGCTGGTTGGGAACAAGTTCGCCAATAAAAACTGTCAAATTTGGGTAGTAGCGATTGAAAGTGCTGTCGTTTGAGGGGATAAGAGGTTTTTCATTGCACCCGCTATAAAAAGCGAAGCAGAATACACCAATAACTGCGTATTGAATAATGAAACGTTGGCGACGAATTGACTTAAGAAAATTCAAGTTCCACATGGGCACATTTTTTAGGTCGATTGTTTACGCATTTTGCGAAACCGCTTTTAGTCTGCACAACGTTTAGTGACGCTAAGCCTGAGTAACGTGTATAAATCTATGCAAATAGTTTTATACACACTATTTCGTTATTAAATGAGTGTAAACTGTGTAAGCACTCCGTGGCAGCGGTTCATGAGATACGAGCCGTGGCGGCAGTTGGTCAATATTTTTTCATCCGTCATCATCCAAACTGCATCCGGCTCTCGTATATGCCTGCAAACAAAACGCACAACATGTACCGTACCCTTTTATCCATTACGGCAGGGGCAATGCTGTCTGTATTGCTTACCGCCTGCGAAAAGAAAGACATGGGCAGTCAGCCCAAAGGCCCCGATGTGGAAGTAGTGGCCCTCACCAATGCCAATACCTTGGTCACGTTCAACGCATCTATGCCATCCAAAATTGATGCAACCGTTATGGTGACGCAATTGGCGGAAGGTGAAAAATTGCTGAGCATCGATTTTAGGCCAGCCACCGGCGAATTGTATGGCCTGGGTAGCAGCAGTCGCATTTATGTCATCAACCGCGACAATGGAAAGGCCCGTGCCATTGGCAGCACCAGCTTTACACCGGCTATCAGCAGCAACATGACTGCTATTGATTTTAACCCCACGGTGGACCGCATTCGCCTGGTAGGCAGCACCGGACAAAACCTGCGCCTGCATCCCGAAACCGGCGTGGTTGTAGCTACCGATGGCATCATCAATGGTGCATCGGCCAGCATTGGCGCCATTGGTTATACCAATGCTATGGCTGGTGCAGCAAGCACTGTGCTGTATGACATTGATGTAAAAAATGGAATGCTGTACAAGCAAGACCCACCCAACAATGGTACGCTGGTAGCAGTGGGAAGTTTGGGCTTCAGCAGCAGCATGATGAGTGGTTTTGATATTGCAGCTGGTACCAATACCGCCATTGCTACCGTAGCAGATGGCATGAGCAGCAATCTGTACACCGTTGATTTAATGACGGGTAAGGCCAGCAGCATTGGTAAGCTGTCTGCAGCAGTGGTAGACATTGCCATACCCACTATGCCTGTAGCGTATGCAGTTACTGCCAGCAATCAATTACACATTTTCAATCCCAACCAACCGGCCAGTACTGTAGCCAAAGACATTACGGGTTTGCAAGCCATGGAAAAAATGCTGGGCATTGATTTTCGCCCGGCAAATGGTCAACTCTACGGACTGGGAAGCAGCGGCAGGCTGTATGCTTTCAACCTGGCTACCGGTGCCGCTACACAAGTGGGCAGCAGTTTTGGCACTGCACTCCTCGGCAGCGATTTTGGTTTTGACTTCAACCCTACGGTCGACCGCATTCGTGTGGTGAGCAACCTGGGTCAAAACCTGCGCATCAACCCTAACGATGGAGCTGTAGTAGCCGTAGATGGACTGTTGAATCCTGGAAGTCCCGCTGTGAGTGCCGCTGCTTACACCAACAATTTTGCGGGTACCAGCAGTACTGAGTTGTACGTGATAGATCATGTATCCGGCAAATTGTACCTGCAAAATCCACCCAACAATGGCACACTGGAATTAAAAGTCAGCCTGTCAGTTGGATTCTCTGCTGCCAATGGTTTTGATATTGGCAGCCGCTCTAACGAAGCATGGGCTATCTACAGCAGTGCCAGTGGCAACATGCTGGTAAAAATTAATTTGAAAGACGGCAGCACCAGCAGTCCAAAAGCATTTGCCCACGCAGCCACGGGCTTCGCTATTGGTACTGGTTTTTAATTGTTGGCTGTTTCGTTTACCCTTGGAAGGTCCTGCTTCGGCAGGATCTTTTTTTTATGGCAGCAATGCAGCCTCGTTATTTTTTGCTGTAGCAAAGGCATGCAGCTTTTGCACAAATGCCAACAGCTTTTCCATGCTGGTCATATCTGTCACTACAAGAATACCATTTTTGCCCACTTGTTTCAGTTTGGCTTTGTTGGTTTCGGTTTGTATAAACTGCATGATTTTCATGAACACATCACTCTGGAAGTAAGGCGATTCGTGATTGGGTACAAAGAAGCATTTAAGCACATTGTCGCGGAGCAGCATTTTCTCAAAACCCAATGCCACCGCCAGTTTGCGGCTACGTACCGTGCGGAACAAATCTTCTACTTGAGGCGGCACTGCACCAAAGCGGTCGCTCAGTTCCTGATGAAATTCCTGTAGTTCTTCTTCGCTGTCAGAGTTGTCGAGGCGGGTGTACAAACTCAACCGTTCGGCAATGTTTTCTACGTAAGTATCCGGTATCAAAATTTCCAGATCGGTTTCAATGGTACAGTCGCTTACGTAATCGTCTTGCTGCGCTATCTCTTCTTTAAACAGGTCTTTGAATTGTTTGCGTTTGAGGTCACGAATGGCCTCATCCAAAATTTTGTGGTACATCTCAAAACCAATTTCGGCAATGAAACCACTTTGCTCACCACCGAGTAAGTTGCCTGCACCACGTATGTCGAGATCTCGCATGGCAATCTGAAATCCGCTACCCAAATCGCTAAACTGTTCCAGTGTTTGCAGGCGTTTGCGGCTATCGTGTGGCAGCGTACTCATGGGCGGAGCCAGCAGGTAGCAAAATGCTTTTTTATTGCTGCGACCAACACGGCCACGCAATTGGTGCAGGTCGCTCAAACCAAACTGATGCGCATTGTTTACGATGATGGTGTTCACATTCGGAATGTCTACACCACTTTCTACAATGTTGGTACACACCAGCACATCGTAGCGTTTGTCCATAAAGTCGAGGATGGTGTCTTCGAGCTGGTCGCCATCCATTTGACCATGAGCAAATGCCACACTCAGGTCGGGGCAGAGGCCACGAATGAGTGCTGCCATTTCGCCCAAACTGGCTACGCGGTTGTGAATGAAAAACACTTGCCCGCCACGTTCTGTTTCGTAGTAAATGGCGTCGCGGATATTGTCTTCGTTAAACACCTGCACTTCGGTTTGCACCGGCTGCCGGTTGGGTGGTGGCGTGTTGATGATGCTCAAATCTCGGGCACCCATCAGGCTGAATTGCAAAGTGCGGGGGATGGGTGTTGCTGTCAGCGTCAAGCTGTCTACCGTTGTACGCAGTTGCTTCAGTTTTTCTTTGGCCGATACGCCAAATTTTTGCTCTTCATCAATAATCATGATGCCGAGATCTTTGAACTGCACCTCTTTTCCTAAAAGGGCATGCGTACCTACAATGATGTCTATTTTTCCTTCCTTCAGTTTTTGCAGCGTTTCTTTTTTCTCCTTGCTGCTTTTAAAACGATTGATGAAATCAACCGTCACCGGAAAATCTTCCAACCGCTTACTGAAGGTTTTATAATGCTGATACGCAAGGATGGTTGTGGGTACCAGAATAGCAGCCTGCTTGCCATCCACCACGCTTTTAAATGCTGCACGTATGGCCACTTCTGTTTTGCCAAAGCCTACATCGCCACACACCAAGCGGTCCATGGGGCCCTCTTTTTCCATGTCTTTCTTTACATCCGCACAAGCCTTGGCCTGGTCGGGTGTGTCTTCGTACATAAAGGAGGCTTCCAGTTCCGTTTGCATGTAGTTGTCGGGGCTGTGGGCAAAGCCTTTCTGCGCCTTGCGTTCGGCGTAGAGTTTAATCAGGTCTTCGGCAATATCCTTGATTTGCTTCGTCGTCTTTTCTTTCAACCTGTTCCATGCATCGCTACCCAGTTTGTTCATTTTGGGCACATGGCCTTCTTTGCCGGTGTACTTACTAATCTTGTGTAACGAAGACAGATTGACGTAGAGCAAATCGCCATCCTTATAGCGAAGGCGAACCGCTTCTTGCATGCGGCCGTTTACATCCATTTTTTCCAACCCGCTGAAGATGCCCACGCCATGATCGATATGGGTAACATAATCGCCGGGTTGCAGCTCCCGCAAGGTTTTGAGGGTGATGGCTTTGTTTTTGCTGAAAGCCTGCTTCACCTTGAACTTGTGGTAGCGCTGGAAAATCTGGTGGTCGGTGTAGCACACCACTTTCAGGTCTTCATCAATATATCCTTCGTGAATACTTACGGCTACCGGATTGAACTGAATTTCTGTATTGAGATCGGTAAGGATGTTATAAATACGTTCGAGTTGCTTGGCCTGCTCGGCAAACAGGTAAATGGCAAATCCTTTTTGCTCCCAGCTTTTCAAATCGGCAATGAGCAAATTGAAATTGCGGTTGAAACTGGGCTGTGGTTTGGTGTTGAAAGGCACCACCGTTGTTTCTGCATTACTATTGTTTGCTTGAGCACATTTTCCATCAAACACAATTTGATGACGCTGTGCCAGCAAGTCTTCAAATGCAGCAATGTCTACAAAATCGCCTTCGTTTACATTTTCTTTGGTGAGCGGTTTGTCTTCTTCGTCACCATTGTCCAACGCCGCACCGGGGTTGTCTTTCAGGTATTCCAGAAAAATCTGCAGCTGTTCTTTTTCCTGCTGCATTTTTTCGTGAATGAATGTCCAGTCGTTCATCCATACCACGGTATTTTCAGGCATAAATTCAAACAGCGATGTTTTCTCTTCCTGTTCAAATTGTGTTTCAATATTCGGGATGATGTTGACCGACAACAGCTTGCGTTCACTGAGCTGTGTTTCCGGATCGAAGATGCGAATGCTGTCTACTTCGTTGCCGAAAAGTTCTATGCGGTATGGCTTTTCATTGCCAAAAGAATAGATGTCGAGAATGCCGCCACGTACGGCAAACTGGCCGGGCTCATACACAAAGTCTGTACGGGTAAAGCCCAGCATTACCAGTAGTTCCAGTATGCCTTCTACATTCAGCTCTTCGGCTTGTTTGATGCTGATGATATTGCCCGATAGTGTTTTGCTTACCACCACTTTTTCAAAAATGGCTTCGGGGTAGGTCACCAGTATTTTCTTGTTGCCGCCCGTGGCTATTTTGGTGAGTGCTTCCGTCCGCAGCATCACGTGGCTGCTGTTGAGCAACCGAAAGTTTTTGCTGTTTTTGAAGGAGCTGGGAAAGTAAAACAGGTCCAGCGCATTGGTAATGTTTTCGAGACTGTTGTGGAAGTACGCCGCGTCTTCTGCGTCTTCCAGAATTACCACATGGTTGAGACCTGCAGCAGCGGGGTGTTCAAACACGGCCGCCATCGTCATGGCCTGGCTACTACCATGCAGCCCATGGGCGCTGATATGTTGGGGTTTGGCAAAAGCAAGCCTGTCCGCCAATTGAAAAATGCGGGGGTCATTGCGATACGTTTCCTTCAGCGCATCAAGATTCATAAGGGTGGCAAATGTAACAAATACCTAATGCCTGATACAAGCTTTTGGTTCGCTCTACTGTCATGTATTTGTCAGCTTCATCATTGCAGCAGTACTTCTTTCTGCATTGTGCCCTTGCTTTTCCTCATTGCGTAATCCGGTTTTCCGTTTACGTAACCTCTTTTTTTTTCGCAGCAAACAATTTTGCAACTGCAAAAAAATAAGTATGAGAAGCGTTTTATTGACGATAGCAGTAGCACTGAATGGATGGAGCAGTATGGCACAACAAACCGACACACTCACTGCAAAAGAAGGGTATGTAAAAGATGTGACTGTTGTGGGACAGCATAGTCGTGCAGATATACATCAGCTGCCCGAGGTAGTTGGCACGGCCATTATGGCGGGTAAAAAGAACAGCCTGATTGTAATGGACAATGTGAATGGAAATATTGTGACGAATACGATGCGGCAAGTAATGGCCAAAGTGCCGGGTGTGCATGTGTGGGAGAGTGATGGTAGCGGCATTCAGATTGGTGTGGCAGCACGTGGCCTTAGTCCCAATCGTAGTTGGGAATTCAATACACGGCAAAATGGCTATGATATTTCTGCCGATCCTTTTGGTTATCCCGAAGCATATTACACGCCGCAATTGCAAGCTGTGCAGCGTATTCAGGTGGTGCGTGGTGCCGGCTCCTTGCAGTACGGTCCGCAATTTGGCGGCATGCTCAACTTTGTGTTGCGTGATGGCAGCGACATTAATCAACCGTTTCAGTTTGAAACACAAAACACCGTTGGCTCCAATGGGTTGGTGAATACCTACAATGCATTGGGCGGCGAAACGGAGAAACTGCACTATTATGCATTTTACGATCACCGGAGTGCAGATGGCTGGCGAGAAAATAGCCGATACAGAGTGGGCACTGGCTTTGCTACTCTTACCTATAAAGTGAATAAGCAACTGAGTATAACTGCTGAATATACCAACTGGCATGCCCGTAGCCAACAGCCCGGAGGCCTTACAGATGCTCAGTTTGCACAAAACGACCGGCAAAGTTTTCGTTCGAGAAATTGGTTTGATTTGCTGTGGAATATCGGCGCCCTTAAAGCCAATTATACCATCAATGAAAAAAGCAGATTGCAAGCAACTTTATTTGCCTTTAGCGGTAATCGTAGCAGTGTTGGTTTTCTGGTTGCACCAAATGTAAAAGACAGCATCAATACAAATACGTTGGCATACAACAACAGAACCGTTTTTGTAGATGAGTACCGTAACTGGGGGGCTGAAGTACGGTATCTCACAGATTATAAGCTGTTGGGTGGCAATAGTACATTTTCTGCCGGCGTTCGTTATTACAATGGCCTTACCCGTCGTTTCAACAATGGGAGGGGAACCACCAACGCAGATTATGACCTTACGCTTGTAGCGGACTATCAACAAAAGCTTCGTTTTAATACCAGCAATGTGGCGGCCTTTGCGGAGAATATTTTTCGCATTGGTAAAAAGTTGTTGCTGATACCTGGTATCCGCTTTGAGCAGGTGAGCAATACTGTATCTGGCCAAACAGGAGTAAGTAATGGCGTACCTGTAAAAGCGGCAGAAGCGAGCAGTAACCGCAGCTTTGCGCTGGCGGGGGTGGGTGCAGAATACCATATTGGCAGCACTGAATTGTATGCCAACTGGAGCCAGGCATACCGGCCAGTATTGTTTAGTGATCTTACTGCGCCTGTTACCACCGATGAAATAGACCCCAACCTCAAAGATGCCCGTGGGTACAATCTCGATTTGGGTTATCGTGGCAAGCTGAAAGACTACTTGTTTTTTGATATCGGTTTGTTTTATCTGCAGTATAACAATCGTATCGGTTTGCTGGCACAGCAGCGGTTAGATGGTAGTTTTTACAACCTGCGTACCAATATTGGCAATAGTAACAGCAAAGGAGTGGAGGCACTGGTTGAGTTCAATCCGATAAAAGCATTTACTAATAATTTGAAAAGAGGTTCTTTTAGTGTGTTTGCATCTGTGGGTTATACCGATGCCCGCTATGCTGATTACAACGTGATCACCCGACAAGGAAATACATTGGTTACAACCAATTACTCCAATAAAAAAGTAGAGAATGCACCGGAATGGATTGTGCGATATGGCATCAATTATTTTTGGAAAGGCCTTACTGCCACTATGCAATGGAGCTATGTGGGCGAAGCCTTTACGGATGCCAACAATACAGTAGCTCCTAGTGCCAATGGACAAAACGGTTTAATCCCCTCTTACCATGTTGGCGATATTAGTCTCAACTACGCTTTCAAAAAACGATTTACCATCAGGGCCGGGCTCAATAACATAACCGATAAAAGCTACTTTACCCGCAGGGCTGGCGGCTACCCCGGCCCCGGCTTAATGCCTGCTGATGGCAGAAATGCATATGTAACTTTCGGTGCAAAGTTCTGATCACTTTTATCTTAATCATTTTGCCGTTGAAAAGGTCGCTGAAAAGCGGCCTTTTTTTATAAAGGAAAGATTGAATGATATATATTAATAGTTCAAATCTTTGATCAACAACATATGGAATCAACACTCACCCCGCCATGGCCATTGTGGCGTCGCATTGGCTTTCGATTTGCGTTCGCTTATCTCTTGCTTACGTTTAATCCAATTTCTTTTCTTGAAATAATACCTGGCACCTCAGGTATAATGGAAGTTTTAAACGCCCCGTTGCTTTTTCTTGCAGAAAAGTTCAACCAATATTTTCTACACATTGCCCATCCATTGGTAATGCCAAACGGAAGCGGTGATACATCTTTTGGGTGGGCGGTAATGTACACTACACTGCTGTTGGCTTTGTTGATTACGATTGTTTGGAGTTTGACAGGTCGTAAGACCATGCAGTACCATCGGCTCAACTATTGGTTGTGTATTGTGCTTCGTTATACACTTGCCATGGTATGTTTTATGTATGGCATACAAAAGGTTTTTGCGCTGCAAATGCCGTTTCCAAATATGAGTCAACTAGCTACGCCTTTGGGCGATTTTTTGCCTATGCGTTTGTCGTGGATGTTTCTTGGATACAGTACACCGTATCAGGTTTTTTCTGGTGCGGCAGAGGTGCTGGCGGCCTTGCTACTGCTGTGGCGCCGCACGGTTACATTAGGCGCTTTAGTAGCGTTTGGGGTGATGGTAAATGTGGCTATGCTCAACCTGAGCTATGATATTCCGGTGAAAATTTATTCCATCCATTTGTGTGTAGTAAGCGGTTATTTATTGTGGCAGGAAAGAAGCCGGTTGATAGATTTCTTTTTGCTGAATAAGCCAGCTGCTGCATCGGTTTTGTTTACCCATACCTTTCCTAAAAAATGGATGCGCATTGGCCGTGTGGTAGCCAAAACATTGTTTGTAGTAGTGGCTATGGGTATGGCCACAGTAGGGGCAATAGAATACTATGTGGTAGTGCAAGAAGAATCAGTAAAAGAGTTGCCACCCATAAAGCCAGACATGTATGAGATAGAATACTGGGTGCAAAATGGAGATACCACAAGAGCCAGCTTTACTAATGACGGGCCATGGAAAGATGTTGTATTCGATTACAACGGACAAGGCAGTATCAATGCGGTGGACTCAATGTTCAGAGTGAGGTATGGCCGCAGTTATTTTTCGTACCAGCCCGATAGTACAGGCAAAACCCTGGCGTTCCGAAAAATGGCATTCGATAGTCTGCCGATCTTTACCCTTAGCATGCAATGGCCCGATAGCAATAGCATGCTGCTACAGGGTGTCATTCGTAAAGATTCGGTTATGATGCGATTGCGAAGAATGCACCGGCATTTTCAATTGACAGAAAAACAGTTTCATTGGTTGAGCGAAGCTAACCGATAAGCTTGCTATAGTAAAAGTGCTAGCCATTGATTGATTGATTGTGCAAAATGCGAACGCACGGCATAAATGGCCGTGCGTTCGCATTTTTATTGAGTTCAACTACTAGTTGGCTTTCACCATTTTGTGGTACCAGCGTTGTGTGCCGTCGGTTACAGTTATGGTGTATACACCCGGTTGTAACTGTTGTGTATTGATGCTTGTTTTATCGGCAGTTGCATTGCTTTGCCATTTGCCATTCATCACTATTCTGCCTGCAGCATCGCTTATTTGCCACTGCACTTGTATAGGTGCGTTGTGTACCATTGCCAGCAGCAGTTGGTTTTGCACTGGGTTTGGATAGGTATGAATGCTGGTACGGATGCTGCCAAACTGAATACTGCGTACTGCACTGAATGAAAACTGTCCGTCACGATCTGTTTGTTTAATACGATACATGCGGTTACCGGTTTTGCCTTCAGTTTTATCTGTAAAGAAGTATGTAGCAGCAGCTGCATTTTTGGCAGCCACAATGCCGATTGTTTCAAACTCAATACCATTGGTACTTACCTGCACTTCGTACTGCAGTGCATTGCTTTCGTTGGCAGTTTGCCATTGCAATTGTACGTTTTGTTGTGCATCTTTTTTCGCATCAAAAGCTACCCAGGTTACTGGCAATGCAATACTGTAACTACCATCAGTAATCCAAAATTCTGAGAAAGCATCCACTTCAAACTCTGCATAGTAGCCGCTGCCGTAGGGTGTAAATACAATGTTGTCGCTGACGATACTGCGCCACAAGCCGATGATGTTATTTTCGAGAGTGCCGTCTTCATTGGCCCCTTCAGAATAACGGGCAATATTGAGTTTGTTGTATGCAGCTGGTGGTGTACAATCAGCACAATTCGTTGCCAATCGCATTTCTTCTACATCGGTATCGGTAAAGTAAAGCCGAACGGTTACTGCATTGCCTAGTACCTGATTGGTAGGTTTTATAGTAAAGCTGCGGTTGGCAAAATATTGATGACCATCGTTGCGAACGTTTCCGGTATTGATCCAGGCTTTTACAGCGGTACTACCCAGGTTATTTCCATTGGGGAAAAGTGTTGCAATCAGTTGTCCTCCATCAATAAAATCGAAACGATTGTTGCCGCTTACCAGTTGTGTAACCGTATTGCTACTGGCTGCTTGTGCATAGATAGGAACAGCGTTGTCAAAAACGTGAATATCATCAATGGCTACACCTTCACGGTTTACAGCGTCGTCGCTGGCTACTACAATGCGCAGGCTTATGTTGCCGGCTTGCTTAGGTAGTGCTGTGGTGGCCACATGCCAGTGTGTTTGGTTTTTGCTTACCCATGCTTGTGCGGCAGCAAAATCGTACCAGTTGGTACCACTGCCGGCTGCGCCAAGTTTAGTCCAATTGATGCCGTCGTAAGAATATTCTACCCAAACTGCGTCGCACACAATATTGTACATGCTGCAGTCTTCCATATCATACGCCATGCTAAAGCTGAGCGTTGGGGCAGTCATGCTGTTGATGTTGAAGCAGGGTGAGTACAAGTAGCTGCGTTCGTTATCGTTGTAATGTGCTGTCAATGAGGTTTTCCAGGCATTGTTTCCACTGGCGGCAGCAGTAATACCTGTATGTGCAGGTGTACCAAACTGCCAGCTGTTGTTGATGCCTTGCGTAAACCAGTTGCCGGTGCCATTTTCAAAATCTTCTTTGTAAGGAAAACTACTGATGACCGGTTGGTTGCGAATACTGGCAGTGGTACTGTTGTTATCGCTGATGTTATCGCCGGGCATGCTTACTGTAGCTACAATAGTGTATGCACCGTGATTGGCAAAGTTGGCAGGCGAAGCAAATGTGTAAGTGATGGTAGTATGAGCAGGAATACTTGGAATAATTTCCTGCACTGTGCTGCCGTTGTTGATACGGTAGGTAACAGGAATATTCAACATCGTTGTATTCATAGAATTGTACACCTGCACCCGAATAGGTACTGCCGCCGTAAGGCCACAACTAAAAATATACGGTGTATCAATAGCCACCATTTGCAAATCGTTGGATGCAAGTTGCAGACTAATGTCATCAAAACTGTAGCCGGCAAATCTGCGGTTATCAGCAGCTGCATACAAGCCAAACTGTCCAAACTTAATTTGAGTAGCCGGCCCAAACTGTTGACCTGCGTTTGCCAGCGCATCACTCAGTTCTATACTGTGTGTTTGCTTGTATTCTCCCGGCACTGCTGGTTGATTGGCAGCCAGGTCGTACACTTCAATCCAGCTGTTGCTTTCATTACCTCTTGCCCACACTTTATTCTGCGGATGGCTTACTTGTGCAATGCCATGTTGCTGATAGAAAAACTGCAACCTTACTTCTTGACCGGTATTATATCCCGACAAGTTGAAGGTGCCGGTAAGTTCGTTGCTGGCAGTGGTGGCATATGGAGTGGAGCGACGTACATCCATGGTGGCTGCTTTGCTGCCATTACGTGCTACATCGCCAAAGGCACTGGTACGTAAGCGGCCAAAAATATCAGCGCTGCTGAAATCCCATCGGGTGCTGCCGGGTACACCGGTAGTAGCAGTGGTAAGTTGTACGCTTTCCGCGGTTTCAAATGTTTCTGTAAATGCAGGTATGAGGCTGATAGGCGCATTGGCTAATTGCTGAATGCGAACCCGCAGTGTATCGTTGCTGCTATTGTTATCTACTAATGCATTCGTAACTACCGCTGTAATGTTGTAAGTGCCTGGTGCAGAAAAATCGATGCCGTTAAAAGTATGCACTGCAGTGCTGTTTGCTGCCAACGGAGTGGTAATGTCTTGCTGCACAAATGAGCCGCCGTTGATGCTGTATTTTACAGCATAAGCATTTGCAATTGCGTCATCCAGATTTTTGATACGGATGCTGACAGCAGTTGATGCGGTTAAGGCAGTGGCTGTATATTGGCGGCCTGTTACAGGGCTTACAATGGCATCCAGTTTCAAATCGTTGTTGCTGATTGCTCCACTGCAAGCACCTGTGTTGGGTTGTCTTTCAATGGGCGTGTTCCAACGGCTTGTTTGGCCGTTTATAACTGTGCGAACGGAAACGTAATACACTGAATCTTTTGATAAACCACCTATGGTGTAAGTAAGCGTACTGTTGCTCACTTGTGCTATGGGTTGCATTTCAGCCCCTCTTTTCATAATCACCTGAAAAGAGTCAGCCCCTGTTACGTTCGTCCAGTTTAGTTTGATGTATCCTTCGCACTGTTCAGCTATGGGTGCAAGCCCAATGCTTGGGTTGCAAATCAGCGAAAAATTTCCTGTTGTATCAGATACACCACTCGTATTGTGGGTAATCCTGATTTTAGAAGTTGTGTTAATGGTGAGTGGTGCAGACCAGTTGTAAAAACGGGTTGCAGCAACTACATTGTTGCTTATCAGGTTCCAGGTATTGCCTCCATCATAACTGTATTCCAGTGTGAGACTGCCCGCTGCATTGCCGTTGTAATCCCATGTAATCGGAACAGATGGACCATTCGGTGTCCATGTTTCACCAGCAGCAGGGCTTAGTATTTCAATGCCGGATGGCACATAGTCAAATGCCACTGCATAAAGCTGTGGAGCGTTTACCATTACATCATAGCCTCTCACCCTTATGGTATAGTTGCCAGCTGTAGGCGTTGGTATTACTATTTGTTCAACGTTGTTTACATGGTCTGTGCCGGGAGTAGCTGCATTGGCCACGCCACTGGGCGAAGGATTCAGTACCAATGGATAAACAGTGGTACCTCCCGGTGTTATTACCTGAAGATCCAAATCGTTGATGAGTGCTTTTGCCGCTATCGGATTGGCAGCTGGGTCGTGCCAATACAGCATTACTTTCAGTTGGTGTGTGCCAGCAGGAACGCTGATAACGGTGTCTTTTACAGCACCTTGGGTAATGTTGTTTTGCTGATAGTTGGCAGCTTCCAGCATCCGCAGGCTGTTGCTCAGTTGCATCATGCCAAAGCCGTGCCTGTAATCGGGGCCGGGTGTGCCTAAATCTCTGGCGCCATTCAGCAACAGTGCTTTCATGAGTGCACCTTGTGGGTTGCTGTTGCCATTGAGTTGACGGTATCTTTCGTACAACAATGCCAGCCCGCCTGTAATGGCAGGTGCTGCCATGCTTGTGCCCCAGCTACCCCAGTAAGCATTGCTCATGCTAAAAAAACCGGTGGTGCTCATAATGGCTTCACCAAGTGCCACAATTTCTGGCTTTATGCGGCCATCTTTTACGGGGCCAGAACTACTGCTGCTACTGGCTAACTGTACATAATCGGTACGGCCGCTGGTGATGGTATTTTTTGCAGTTTGCATGCCAGAAAGTACAGTGGCATAATGGAAAGGATACGGCGAACAGGTGTATTCGCCATCATTGCCGGAGGCAAAAATGTGTAGTAATTGCGGGAAGGTAAATGCTTGTTCATCCAGCAAATAACTATTAAGGTCGTAGGTGCCATTCATGTCGCAGTCGCCTACTATATTGCCGTAGCTGTTGTTGGTAAGCACCATGTTGTAATCACGAACGTAAGTGGCAGCATTTGTCCAAATACCACCAAACCACTGGCTTACAATGGTAGCCTTGGGTGCATAGCCGGCCCGCTGTGGCAGCAGTATGCCGGCACCGGCTACGGTACCAGTGGTGTGAGCTCCGTGATCGTTTACAATACCGGGGGTATGGTTGATAATTCTGTCTGAAAGGTCGGGGTGCAGGCTGGGGTCGGCATCGTCGCCTACACCAACGGTTACGCCTTTGCCGGTAAGGCCACGGCCACCGCCAGCTATGGGCGAAGAAAGCTGATTGGCTCCCGCCATGTTGCGGCTACTTTGGTTCAATATTTTTTCGGGAGGTGGAATGGTTTGCACATAAGCCACAAAAGGCAGTGCTGCCAGCTTTTGAATATCGGCTTTGGCGCAGGTAAGGCTATACACACCCCACTGATTGGCGGGAGATGTGGCAGCCTGAAAACCGGCTTGAGATAACAACATGCGTACTTCTGTAACGCCAATGCCTTTGTAGGTGGCCAGCATAAGTTGCACCTGGTCGTTTCCCTGCAGTGCATGTGCCGGTATATTGCCTGCAGCCAGTGATGGCCGCATTTTATGTGCAGGTTCTAATACTGCGGTTGCATCTACGCCCCAGCGTTGTAAATCTGAAGATTGCGGCGCCTGATTGGTAGCCACCATAAAAGTGTTGTTGTCTACTTTGGCCAGTATGCGTAAGGATGATTGAGCCGTTGCTGCAGAGAGCAACTCTTTTTGCTGGCTATGAACCAGAAAATAATATTTGCCAGCTGCCTGCTGGCGGGTAATGGCTTGTAACGCCTTACTTTCTCCTGCCTGAGATAAGGTAATTTTTTGACCGGTAGCCAGCGTGGCTGCTACTTGCTTTTGGGCTACTGCTGAAAGTCCTGCTCCTGCTAATGCAATCATCAAGCACAGGACCCTACAAAAAGTGATCTTTTTCATAGAGTGTGTTTTGATAATCTACCAAGGCAGGATACTAATTCATCCCTTTAATCTTGAACTTAGCTTTCTTTTCTGGTTTTTCTCCGGCCAAAACACGTTCGGCACCCATACTGGCACTATTGCTGGGACAGCCACGTTTTTTACTGCTTGCACAAGACAGTAAGAACCCAGAAAATGCCAAAACCAGTAATCGTTTCTTCATTCAACGTAAGGTAAGCCAACAATAATTGTGAGGCTTGTTAGGACAAATGTCTGCATTAATCTATTATCAAACAATGTCTTTTGTCAGTTAATGGTCAATTCTCTTTAAACCAACCGGAATACATTACGTAATTATTAGCTATCCGGTTTATTTCTCCTTCTATTAATCCTGCTGAAATATCTTTTACTTTTTTGGCTGGCACCCCTGCAAATATGCTGCCTGCAGGTACCTGTGTCCCTTCCAGTACTACAGCGCCTGCGGCTATTATACTATTGCTTTCTATTACTACGCCGTCCATTACAATGGCTCCCATGCCTATCAATACATTGTCGTGCACGGTGCAGCCATGTACAATGGCGTGGTGCCCAATGCTCACATTGTTGCCAATAACGGTCGGATATTTCTGATAAGTACAATGAATACAAGCCCCGTCCTGCACATTTACTTTATGGCCCATGGTTATGTAGTTCACATCGCCCCTGATGACGGCATTAAACCAAACACTGCATTCATCACCCATGGTTACATCGCCCACTATGGTAGCATTGGGTGCTATAAACGGGTCTTTTCCCCATCGGGGCTCTTTGCCAAGCACAGGCAGAATTACAGGCATAAAAAAAGATTGAGTGGTTCAACAACGAAAATCGGGTATTTGCCTACAACTTCGCCAAACGTTTAAGCAATTTCAATAGCTATTGGTTATGAATTCAGGTAATCTTTTGTCCAAACACACACGAACTGCGTCTCTGGTGTTTGCCGTTTTATTTTTTGCCCAGCTGCCACTCATGGCTCAGGAGCCCAGCACTTTTTTGTACCGCATCAGCGGCAATGGGCTGGTAAAGCCTTCTTTTATCTGGGGTACCATTCATGTGGATGATCAGCAGGTGTTCAATTTTCCCGATTCATTGTACCGCTACCTGGAGCAAGCCGACGTGTATGCCATGGAAGTGCATCCTGACAGTATTGTAGAAAAAGCACTGGCACATTATTTTACCAAAAAGCAACGCAAGCCAATTGCTGACATGGTAGATGCTGCCGGTTTGCAACGCCTCAAAAAAAAGTACCAGTCGAAGCTGAGCAAGCCCTTGGAAAAAATGACAGTGGCCGAAGTGCTGATGGAGCAACAGGTAGCAAACAGCGGCAAACAGCAAGGCGGCAACATGGGCACATTCATGGATATGTACCTGATGGTGGTGTCGCGGAGTATGGGCAAAAAAATCATAGGCCTGGAGCAGGTAGAAGATCAGCTGAACCTGTTGGACCAATTGGTTTCCGGTCAGGATCCGGAATACATTCTCAATGAATTTGCAGCGCCCAAAACCACACAGCAACTCATTAAATCTTACGTCGCCGGCGATTTGAATGCGGTGTTGAAAATGGTGAACACATTGCCTCCGGCAGTGGAAGTTCCCTTTTTATCGGCCCGCAATAAAATAATGCTGGAGCACCTTGTACCTGCCATGCGGGAGGCGAGTGTTTTTACAGCAGTGGGTGTGGCACACTTGCCCGGCAATCTGGGGCTGCTCAAACTGTTGCAGCAGCAAGGCTACACGGTTACACCTGTTTTTGGCAAAAAAAACCTGCATGCATCCAAATACCAGCCGCCCACCGAAGGCTATGCCGCCAGTAACGATTGGTTTTTGCATCAGTCGCCCGAAGAGGGGTACACCGCCAGTTTTCCCGGCAAGCCTGTAACCAACGACCTGCAAAACACGGGCTTCAAAATGCACACGTATATTGATTGGGCCACCACTACTTATTACTACAGCATGCATGTGGCAGCGCAGGTAGAAATAAACGATCAAAACCGGGATAGTATGCTTACCGCTACTGCCAATGCTTCCAGCAAAAACAGTAATGGTAAAAATGCGCCCATTTTGCGCAGCTTGGTATTTAAAAATATGGCTGCTAAAGAGGCCGTTTTTCCCAGCCGCGAAAACAGCACCATCCGGTTGCTGCTGGTAAGCCGGGCCGAAGATTTATACATGATGCTTGTAGCAGCCAAAGACACCAATAATTTGTTTAATACTGCCGCTGAAAGGTTCTTCCAATCGCTGACGGTATTGCCAAAGCAGGCATCTGCATCCAGTTGGTATCAGGATGATG
Organism: Chitinophagaceae bacterium; assembly: GCA_020848815.1. Lineage (GTDB taxonomy): Bacteria > Bacteroidota > Bacteroidia > Chitinophagales > Chitinophagaceae > Phnomibacter. The sequence continues at coordinate 31,018 of JADLHL010000043.1, forward strand.
AAGCACAGTTTAAAGTGCTGATACCGGGCAAGCCGCAAATCAATCCGCCAGGTATGCAGTCGGGCCAAGACGATGCCGATACGAAGGAAAAAACCATTTACAAAAGAGTAGATGGAACGGGCAATGAATTGATGATAAAAGTGATACACAGCACCAAAGGATATTTAGCCTCCGTGCAAAGCATAATGCAAAACGCCATGCTCGAAAGTGTAAAATCTATGTCGGATAAAGGAGACATTCAAATTACAGACATACAATGGCTTGGCCGGAAAGTGCAGCGGGTAAGGGGCAACATGCCGGGCAATTTGCGGTATGAAATGCGCAACGTAGTCCGCGGTGCCCGCTTATATTCTGTTTGGTATTTCGATAGTCAGAAAGCCTACAGCGAACCAAAGGCCGATAGTTTTTTTTCGAGCTTTACATTGTTGCCTTACCCCGAAGTACAGGTAAAAAATCAGCAAATGAAGGATATAACAATCGGCAGTTTTGGCGACTCGGCTACCTACGAAACCAACTATGCCGATGAAGCCGACAGCAGCATCCTGAAAGCATACAATCCGGCATTGGGTGTTTGGTTTACTGCTAAGCGAAAAGTGTTGTCGCCTTTTGCCTGGGCTGCATCCGATTCATTGTTGCTCTCTGCCATGCTGCCTGCTGCAGCCAAAGCCGGCAACGCCAGCATTGTACAGCAACGCTATACTCACACCAACGGTATGCCTGCACTCACGGTGCTGTCAAAAGATACAGCTGCACAAATGTGGAGCCGCTTTCAATTGATAAAAGCCGGCAACGAAATAGTTGAATTGAGCGTACAAACAGACAGCGTTGGTGTGCAGCATACATCGGTACCTGCGTGGTTTAATGCTTTTGCAATACGCAACAACGCAGCTTATGTTGATGTAAGCAAAAGAACAGCCAAAACGGTGTTCGACTCGTTGCGTATTTGTAGCAATGAACAGTTTGAAAAATGGGTTAGTGATGTAGATGAATTGCCCTTTACAAAAGCTGATTTGCCACTGCTGCTCAGCGAAGCCCGCATGCTATGGCCACGTGATACTGTCGGGTATCCATCGTTGGACGCACAGCTCTGGCAAATGATAGAAAAAGTATCCGATGCATCTCAACTCGACTTGTTGAAAACTGCTTATCACAATGCCGATAGTAATTCATCTGCACAGGGTAAAATTGTATCTATGCTCATGAAAATGGATGATGCAAACGCATTGGCATTTGTGCAACAGGCTTTGCCACTCACCAGGCAGAAGGAAGTGTATCCCGGAGAAATTTTCGGTCGTTTTTACAACAACCTTGAGTTGGCAAAAAAACTGCTGCCCAACTGGTACCCGCTGCTGAGTGATACTACGTATGGGCCAGGCATTGTAAATACCTACCTGCTACTGGCTGATAGTAATATGGCACCAACGCCGCCAGCAGATATGCCGCAAAAAGTAATAGCCTTGTCACAGCATTTTTTGACGATACTTAGTAAGCCAGATCATGAATATTATTCCTACATGGATGCAATGCCCCGATACCTGGCGAAGATGAAAACACCCGAAGCCGATGCCTTGCTGTTCGACTTTACC
>JADLHL010000044.1 GCA_020848815.1 Chitinophagaceae bacterium
GAATGATGAATTAGGAATGATGAATGATGAATGCTCTTACCGTTGCGGGTGTTATCACCCGCAACAATGCTTGTTTGCCTGCAACGTCTTCCGCAGGGGACGTTGCGTGGGATGAATTTTACTGGCGCAAGTGTGCTGCGTAGCAGGTCTCTTGTGATGGCTCAAACTAGCCCGATTGTATCGGGTGTCGATGTCAAGGGTGTTTTGTTTGCCAGCAACGTCTCCCGCAGGGGACGTTGTGGGGAAGTAAGGAATGAAACTTTACAATGAATAACTGGTGCGGAACACTTGCGCCAGCATACCGCTATAAAAACGGATGCCTGAACTGCGGATATTGTTTCTTGCGTTCGTTTAGTTCTTGTACATACCGCTCCATGCCCGAAGGATCGTAGATATTGTCTTTGGCAAAAAACAGTTTGCCTTCGTGGTAATTGTACACGGCCCAATTGATGGACGCATCAAAAATGAGTGTGTCGCCAATCAGAAAAAGATCGAAAGCGTATTTAATTACCATTTTCCAGGTCATCAGCAATGGCTGCTCGTTACTGTCGGATAATACAAACACTTCATTGCTGAAAGGGATGCCCCGGTTGTACATCCATTTTTTGAGCAGGGGAATATTTTCCTGCACATCAGTGGCATGTTCAAATTGGTCGATGGTTTTATAATTGGCATACGAGAACGGTGCCCATCCACCATCGGACAATAAACAGGCATGCTCTATGAATGCGTATAAAAATTGGCTGGCGGTTGCATCAAGAAAAAAGATTTGTGCTTTGTGGGTGTCGGGCAACGCATCAAACGCCGCAGCCGTGCCAAACACCGTAGGTTGGTTGGGGCGGGGCGTGGTGAAGTTTTTGATGTTGCTAAAATCAATCAAGGTTGAGTTTTTTGTGCAGCAACGTCTCCCGCAGGGGACGTTACGTGGAAGAGAAAAATAAGGAATAAGCAATAATGAATAAAAATAAGGAAGTAGGGGAACCGATAATCGTGATGAATTCTAATTTCCATGGAGCATTTTCGGTCGATGTTCGTATCGACCGAAACTGTACTGGCTTTTACTGGCGCAAGTGTGCTGCGTAGCAGGTCACTTGTGATGGCTCAAACTAGCCCGATTGTATCGGGTGTTGATGGCAATTGTGGTTATTGTTTACGCTGTTGTTTGTGTGCTTTGTTTTATCCGGACACAGTCCGGCAGGATTGCAACGTCACAAGTGATCCGTTGGTACGGAACACTTGCGCCAGGTGGGAAGGAGGAGAGGTTTTTTATCGCAATGACTCATATTCGCTTAGTGCTTTGCGCAAGGGCATTATTATTTCATTTTCATTTCCCTCAATCGAATGTAAAATTTCGGGTACGATGCTTTTATCATTCAAATCGTCGGTGTATAAAATGGTTAAGCGGTAGTTATCATCCAATTTTTTAAAGTCAAAAAAATAGGCAGGGGCTTCCAGCCAAAAGGTTACTCGTTGGGTTTCGTTGTGTTGAAGTGTGGTAGCTACAAGCTGTAATTCATCAACCGGGTCGTTCAACACATCAGATGCTTCAAAATCAAGGTGAAAATCTTTGTAGCGAAAATCAACCGGTAGCCAGCCGTAAATGATGCTACCAAGTGTGATTGAAATGGGTGTGTACATGCGTTTTAGTTTAAAAGTATTGCTTCAATTTCTTCACTCGATTTTTTTAGTAGTTCATTTATTTTCTCTTTGAGTTTTTGTATTTGTTCAGTTGCCACATTTACAATTTTTAAGATGCGTTTGTCTTCAATTATCGGAATAGAAAGCAAAGCAGGATAATCTAATGCTGGTCGTGTTCCGCCTGTGCTTCTTCGGCTGGCTAATTTTTCGCCAATGTCGGAATTGAGAAACGCTGCAAGGGTTTCGCTAATTTCTTTGCTTTCTGTTTTTATTACGCAAACGTGTTGGTTGATATTGCCTTCAAACCCATCGGGTGCAACCGATGCCACAGCCATTCGGCCAACGCCTGTAATTTTCACCAACAAATCACCTGCTGAAACCTGGCTTCTTTTCAGCATTCCGTTGTGTGTTTCTTCGTTGATGTATTTGCAATCGTCAAACTCTAAAACTCCTGTTGGTGAAAGGTTTTGCACTCTTAAAAACGGTATTCCGTTTTCCTTTTCCGCATAGTATTTTTCGCTTTCTGTTGTCTTAGGTGTTGCACCGCTTGCCAATCCTTTTACATAATCTCTTAGCTTCTTTGGTTTCTTGGCCAATACTTTCTTTTCAAGTTCTAACAATTCGGGAACATAAAAGAAAGGGTCAAGTCGTTTTTCCAATTCGCTTTTTTGCAAAATGAAAACCCGGCTTTTATTGAGTGTTGGTGAAATAGTATAACTGCTCATTACTTCTTTGGCTTTTTAGGGTTCAATTTGCCGGCCGTTTTTTCTATTTGAGCTACAAAGTGCTTCTCTGCTTCTGATAGTTCGTTTTTGGTTTGCTCTTTGTATTTTTCGTATTCGGCATTTGCTTTTTTTAGTGCCTGTGTATGGCTTATTGTACCTGCATGTTGCAAAATATCGTTGCCCGTCATGCGTAAAAAATCGTCTAACCGGGCTATCCAATCTTTCATGTACATGGGTTTGCGGTTGAGTGCCTGTAATTCTGCCAGTTCAAGATAGGCAGTTACCATTCGGTTCAGCATGTTTAGTTCTTCTTCATTCAAATAGTTTTTGGCTATTTCTATTTCTTGCTTGGTGGGTTTGTTTCCTTTTATGTGGGTTAAACCAAGGTTGGGTTTTGTAGCATCAATACGCTTATAAATAATTTCTGCTGCTGTCTGCCCATGTGCAGCCCAATGCATTTTGTTTTGCACGGTCTGAAAAAATTGAATGGAAATATCCTGTTTAGGATCGTAGTCGATACTGGTTGCATATATATCCAGCACTTTTCGCCAAAATACTTTTTCGGAAGACCGTATGTCCCTGATACGGGCCAGCAACTCTTCAAAGTAATTGCCGGCACCGGCTTGTTTCAGCAGGTCGTCATTCATTGTAAATCCCTTTACAATGTACTCCCGCAGTCTTGCCGTAGCCCATTGGCGAAACCTGGTGCCTTGGTGGCTCTTTACACGGTAGCCTACTGAAATAATGACATCAAGATTGTAGTAATTGGTGGGTTTGGTAGAAAAATCGGGATTTCCGATTTTTCTCATAGTGTGTTCATTTTCAAGTTCTTTTTCTTCGTAAATGTTTAAAATGTGCTCATTTATGGTTGATCGAGATTTCTGAAAGAGCTGTACCATTTGGTCAATGGTAAGCCAGACAGTTTCATCTTCAAGGCGGGTTTCAATTTTGGTTTTCCCATCTTCAGTTTGATAAATGATGATGCTTGTATGCTCCATTTTACTTCTCCGTTTTTTGAATGTGGGCAATAAACCTGGATAGCTCGGTGCCTATTTCAATCAGCTCATTGTTGTTGGTGCTTCTGCCTGTGGCATCATAGCCAATGTCTTCGGCTATTGCCATAAAAATGGGGTAGTCGTCCAAAGCGGTTTGTTTGGCCAAAAAGTATTGCTCGGTCAGTTCTTCTTTCAGCAAATTCACTTTGTCGGTAAATGCAGATTGAACAGCTGATTTATCGGCTTGTATCATTTCTGTAATTTCCTTTTTGTTGGCTTTCGGGTTGTTGGCTTTTGCGGCTGCTTCCAGTTTCTTTATGGCCTCTGCTTTTTCTTTTTCCCATTGCTCAACGGTAGCTAAATATTTGTTGTCGTTTTTTACCTGTTCTTTCAGTTTTGCTTTTTGGGTACTGATTTTTTCGGTTTGCTTTGTTTTATGTTTACGCAAAAACAAAACAGAACTTTTCACTCCTGCACCAGTGGCGCTAAATGCGGTTTGAGGCATAGAAACAACGGCAACAATGCGATACATTTCTTCTATGTTGTCTCTCACATATTGCAAACTGCTATTGGTAAGAATACCGTCAGGAATTACAACAGCCAAATAACCATGTTCGGTTAAAAACTTGTGGCACTGCTCCAAAAACAATACTTCGGTACTCTGGCTGTCACGCAAAGCTGTTTTAGTTGCCGCTGTACTCAACCAATCCGCTTCTTTAATGGCCAAATTGTATTGGTGCATATAAGCCTTTTCAGTTTGCTTAATGCTGCTTCCAAAAGGTGGATTGGTGATGATGAAATCAAACGAATTGTATTTAAATTCTTTATTGCCCGATTTAGCTTGCATTTCGGCATCGCTTAGAAGTCCGTCTGATGCAATCACATTGGTGTGTCCGTCATCGTGAATAATCATATTCATTTTGGCGGTTCTGGCAATTTGGTCATTTATCTCAATGCCAAAAAGGTTTTTCTCTGCGAAATCGTGCCAATATTTGTAATGGTCTTTTTCATCCTTGATGGGGTCGTAATATTCGTTGGCTTGTTCTCTTACTTTGTCCAAAGCGTAAAGCAAAAAACCACCACTTCCGCAACTGGTATCAAGCACTCTTGATTTGTGCGTAATTGGCAAACTGTCTACAATAAACTTTACAATGGGTCTTGGTGTAAAATATTGTCCGAAGTCGCCCCTGAAATAACTGCCCATAAACGTTTCAAAAGCTTTGCCTTTGCTGTCGAGGTCAGTTTTATTGAGGTTGATACGCTGGAAGTATTTTACAATGGTCAGCGTTTCTTGTGCCGAAAGTGTAATGCCGTCTTTGAAAACTTCGGGAGCTTCCTTTTCGCCGACTGCATAAATTTTCTTGATGCGGTTTAGCAAATCTTCCGGGTCTTCGTCACGAAAAATTTGAAAGTCGTAAGGCTCACCACTTTTTCGTGGGTGTTTCTCGTCCCAAATTTTGCAAAAGATGAGTTTATCCAATTCGTCAAATGCAACACTTGGGTTTCTTTGTCCACCGCCCCAAAGTGCCTGATGCGACTGAATGAAGATTTTTGTCAGTTCACTTTCGCTTACAACCTGCAATTCAAAAAATTTCTGCTTTGTCTTTGTATCAGGTTCGGCAAGAATGTTAGAATCGTCTGTGTCGGTTTGCGAAATGCCACCTTTCACATATTTGTATGGTGCAAGTTTGTTGATACCGAATTGCGGAATGTCGGGAATTTCAATTCTGCTTTTCGGTTTCTTGTCGGGAACTTCGTAATACTGGTTTTTAATTCGTGAAGTTGTCCAAACATATTTTGCACCTTCGGCAACTGCGTAACTGTATGCTTGGTCAACGGCAATGTTAAACTGCTGGTCAGTTAAATCTTCTTTCTTGCACTCAACTAAAATGTAGGTTTCTTCACATTCATCGTCTGAATAAACTGCAATGTCGGCTTCCTTTGTCTCAGAACCCATTTGAACAGGAATGAACTGTTTAATTCTGTTTTCGGGATAGCCATAAATCAAAACCAAAGTCAAGAAAGTTTCGGCTTGCACTTTCTCTTCGGGATTGTTGTAATTCCGTTTTTTGTTTTGGTGAACGTATGTTATAAAGTTTCGGTCTTCGTCAAACCGAATAAGTCCTTTTTCTATACCCGTGTCTATTAAATTCATTCTGTTTTCTTCGTATTTATTTAGGTCGCTAAGTTAAGTTTTTAAAACCCGTTATTATCAAAAAGCCCTTTAAACTGTCCCATGTCCCGAAGTCGGTTGGTGGGTGGGCTTGGGTGTGGTTGGGCAAAATAAAATGTGCTGCAATTTGTGTCGGCTTGTGCTTTGGTTGCAGCTCTTTTTTATTTTGCGAAGCGTTGGCAAATTATCTGTCCGTTTGTTTGGGTTTTATTGTCGGTCGTGGCGTCCTTTAGGGTTGTTGGAAACACATAAATATATGTTACTGTTTTCAAAAAAAGACCTAACGAAACATTCGCCGTTATCACTCAGAAGAATTCGCTGTTTCCCCTGCTGCCACAAGCACCGCAGCTCATGGGCTGCCGGGCTGGCAGTAGTAGCTGGCCGGTGGGTGGGGTAGTGCGGGGCGGCCACTACTACCAAAGACCGGAACGGCTGCTGCACAAAGCGCTGTACGTTGATAGCCCCAAATCATCCTGCTACATAGCATCGCTGGCGGGTATTGGTTTCTGAAGTACATTAGCCCTTTATCAATGACCTCTTAAAACGATTGACACATGATGCGCATTGGCTTTGCCCAATTTCGTTTTCGCTGTGCGGCAGTGGCGCTTGCCCTGCTCGGCAAGCAGCTTGCTACACAGGCTACGCCCATGGCCGCAGCAGCCATTGAAGGCCGCTGGGATATGACGGTTCAATTTGAAGGCAAGCTTCTGCCTTCGTGGCTGGAAGTAATGCACAGCGGATCGCACCGGCTGGTGGGTTCGTTTGTGGGTTTTGGCGGCAGTGCCCGCCCTGTGTCGAAAGTGGAATTTACGGATGGCCGGATGCGGTTTACCGTGCCGCCACAGTGGGAGGCCGGCGACCGCGACTTTGTGTTTGAAGCGCAACTGCAGGGCGATAGTCTGGTTGGCACCATGATAAACGAAGAAGGCAAGCTGTACAACTGGACGGCGCATCGTGCCCCCGACCTGGTGCGTAGCAAAGCGCCGGTGTGGGGTACACCCATCAAGCTGATTGCTCCGGGTGGCAAGGGCTGGCATGCTACGGGCACCAACCAATGGAAGGTGGAAAACGGCATTCTCATCAACCCGGCATCGGGCTCCAATCTGGTGACGAATCAAACCTTTACCGATTTTAAATTGCACATTGAGTTTCGCTATCCGGCGGGTAGCAACAGCGGCGTGTACCTGCGGGGCCGCTACGAAATACAGGTGGAAGACAGCTATGGCAAGCAGCCGCAAAAGGATTTGCTGGGGGCGGTGTATGGCTTTATTAAACCCAGCGAAAATGTGGCCAAAAAAGCGGGTGAGTGGCAGAGCTACGACATAACACTGGTGGGCCGTTTTGTAACGATTGTGGCCAATGGTAAAACCATTGTGTGCAACCAGGAAATACCGGGCATTACGGGTGGTGCACTCGATAGCAACGAAGGTGCTGCCGGCCCTATTATGTTGCAGGGCGACCATGGTGCGGTGGAGTATCGCAATATAGTGATTACGCCGGCGAAGTGATTTAGCTGAGAAATAATACAAAGCCGGCTGCTACAGGTAGCCGGCTTTTTTTGTACATCAGGCAAAAGCATGACAAAAGTCGCAACAATTGCTGCGCCGGGCTGTTACCTTTTCATCATGCAAATAATTACTTCTATACAACGCTTTGTACTGCTGCTGGTTCTGTTGGCTGCTGTGCCACTTGCACAGGCACAAGATGCCTGGAAACTGAAGAAAGATGAAGACGGCGTACAGGTATATATGCAAACCAAGGAAGGTTCGCCGTTTAAGATTGTAAAAACAGTAACGGTGCTCAACACTACGCTGACGAAAGTAGCAGCCGTATTGCTGGATGTGATGAAAACGCCGGAGTGGGTGTATGGTACTAAAACCTGCAGCATACTCAAGCAGGAATCGCCACAGGTGGTGTACTACTATGCCGAAATAGAAATGCCCTGGCCGGCGAGCAACCGTGATTTTGCCATTCGCATTTCGATGTCGCAAAACCCGCAAACAAAAGTGATAACGGTGTTGGCCGAAAACCAGCCCAATTTTACACCGGAGAAAAAAGGATTGGTACGCATTCAGCAATCGGCTGGTAAGTGGACCATTTCGCCAGCGGGTGCCGGCAAGGTGCGGGTAGAGTATGTGCTGCAGGTAGACCCCGGTGGCAGTTTGCCCGCTGGCATCGTCAATATGTTTTCGTATGAAGGCCCGTTCGAATCTTTCCGCAGCTTGCAGCGCCAGGTAGACAAGCCTGCGTATGCGAATGTGAAGATTCCGTTTATTGTGGAGTGAGCAGCATTGGCGCAAGTGTTCTGCGCAGCAGATCACTTGTGACGGGTTAAACTTGCCCGATTGTATTGGGCGTAAGTAAATGACATTGTGTTATTGAAAATCCGGACACAGTCCGGCGGGTTTGTGTAGACACCAGTGGCCCGCTTTGCGGAACACTGGCGCAAGTGTTCTGTGTAGCAGATCACTTGTGACAGGTTAGTCTTGCCCGATTGTATCGGGCATACGAAAAGTTTATTGAGTATTAGTATTGAATAATCCGGACACAGTCCGGCGGGTTTGCTAAGTCACCAGTGGCCCGCTTTGCGGAACACTGGCGCCAGCTTCATTTACAGCATCTTGATTGGCAACAGCCCTTTTTCTCCATGGTAGTAATCGATAGCACTGCTGTATTTATAATCTGCAGGTTCCCAAACCAAACCGCTTCGCACAGGGTTCTCATGTAAATAAAGTAGGCGTTGATTGTATTTATCAGCATCGTCTAAGCCGATGGGCTGATAGTCTTGTCGCCAGAATTGGATGTCTTTGTTATTGTTGTTGTTTCTTCCGGCGTATGCAAACAAATTCAGCATCCATTCCTTCCTGCTTTCAATTGGATTGTTTGCAATGCATTGTACGATTTGCTTACTCGTATATTTTTTGAAATCCCGAATAATGAATGGGATGCTATTTGTTTGACTGGATACAATCAGGTGAACATGATTGGTCATAATGACCCACGCATGTATGTCTAAACCTTTATGTAGCTGGCAAAACGACAAGCTATCAACTACAATTCTTTTATAATCCTCCCTGCTGAATACGTCTATCCAGCCAATGATGGTGCAGGTAATGAAATGAGGGACAGCATCGTTGTGTACTTTGTATTTGCTGCTCATAAAAATCGAATGTGGGTGAGCATAAATATAAAGAACGAATAGTGAAAAACTGGCGCAAGTGTTCTGCGCAGCAGATCACTTGTGACGGGTTAAACTTGCCCGATTGTATCGGGCGTAAGTAAATGACATTGCGTTATTGAAAATCCGGACACAGTCCGGTGGGTTTGTGTAGTCACCTGTGGCCCGCTTTGCGGAACACTGGCGCCAGCGTTACGCCCACTCAATCCCCAGTCCCGGTTGATCATTCAGCAGCATTTGTCCGTTGAACAACTTGAAACCACCTTGTACAAAATCGCGGCTGAGGTCGAAGCTGCCATCCAAATCGAGGTAGCGGGTATGCGGGCAGCTGTAAGCTACGTGCAGGGCGCCGGCTATGCTGGCCATGCTCTCATCATTACAACCCCAAAACAAACGAATGCCCGCCGTGGCGGCAATGCTGGCGATATCAAGTGCCGGAAGAATGCCACCACATTTCATGAGCTTGATATTGTAAATGCCGTACGGTGCAGGCGGATGACTTAACCGCCACGCAGCATGCACATCCGTCAGCGATTCATCTGCACAGAGCTGCGACCGTTGTACAATGGGCAAAGCATTCAACTGTTCATCTTGTCCTACGGGTAATGGCTGTTCTATCAACTCCACATTCGCCGTTTTTGTTTGTGCCAAAAATGTGCTCAGGTCATCCAATGTATAGCCTTGGTTGGCATCTACCCGAATGGCAATGTCGTTGCCACATTGCTCCCGCAGTTTGATGATGCGTTCTGCGTCTTCTGCTACCGACAATCCTGTTTTTACTTTCAATACCGTAAAGCCTTGTTGCGTCAGGTCTTTGGCCATGTGCAAGCTGTCGGCTACCGATTGAATACCGATGGTAACTGAGGTAGGCAGCTGCCGGTGCTTGCGGCCGTAAAAATCAACAATGGGAATGCCGAGGTATTTGCCGAAGGCATCGTGCAGGGCCAGATCAATAGCTGCAATGGTGCCGGGCTGATGCGCATATTGTATGCTGGCTTCTGCTATCATCGACCGGAAGCGCCGGATATCTCTACCCAAAAATTGCTGCAAAAAATCCTGCTGCAAATTGTGCAATGTTTGCGCTGGTGTTTCGCCCACCACTTCTTCAAACGGATTGGCGGCACCAATGCCTGTGATGCCATTGCTCAGCGTTATTTCCAGGAAAACAATTTCTGTATCGGTAATGGTTTTGTAGGCAATGGTATAAGGAACCTTCAGCGGCAACTTTTCCAAACGGGCTTGTATATGGGTAATGTTCATGGCTAAGCGATGAGTGATTGAAGAATGGGCATTGCTTTTTGTACGCCTTCCTGTAGTGGCAGTAGTACCGGTATGCCCAGCGCCTGCTCGTACTGCTGCTGAAAGGCAAACGCTTCTTCGGTGCTGCAATGTTCGGTATTCAAGGCAATGGCTATCACCTTAGCACCATAGGCAGCAATCAAGGCCACTTCCGATTCCAGCGAATGTATGGCACCCCAATGCGGCAGGTGATCATAGTAAGTGCGTTTGGGCGCATGCACCAGCACCACATGCTTGGCATTGCCCGATACCAGCATTTCCGAACCACAGGGGCCGCTGGGATTGCGCAGGGCACTTTGTCCTTCAATAAAAATGATATCGGCATCGGTTTCTTTCCAGCAGCTGGTGATGGCATGTTCGAGTTCACCACTGATGAAATCGTTGAGGGTAGAATCGAAAATGAAACCGTATTTGCCGCCTTGCAACCAGCCTGTTTGTCCGGTGTAAATCATCTGTGCATTCATGTTGGCTTGCTGGCAGGCTTGCATCAGCAATCTGCAGGTCGTTCTTTTTCCCAATGCACAGTCGGTGCCAATCACTGCTACAATAGGAGCGGTTACTTCAAAAATCGAAGCATCCCAAAAATGCAAATCCTGCCGGCGTTTTGGCTTGCGGATGTCTATCAGTTGTACACCGTGTTTTGCTGCCAGCTCTTGCATGTCGGGCATATCATTCAGGTAGTCGTGCAGGCCATTCACCAATGAAATACCATGCTCCAAACAACTATGCAAAATGGGTTTGAAATGTGCCGGTAAAATGCCACCCACCGTAGCAATACCAATGATGCAAAACTGGATGTCGGGTATTTGTGCCAGTGCTGTTTGTACATCGGGCAGCACCGGTATGTTGCGGTGTTGTCCATCGAGTACTTCGCCGGCATCTTTACCGGCATGCGTGGCATCAATAATGGCAGCAATGTGAAAACGATCTGTACCCCGGATGAGGCCATGTGCTGTTTTGGCATCCGATTCGTGGAGCATACCATCGGTGAGTACAATGGCGGTAGGGAGAGAAGCAATGTTTGTCATGCAGGTAAAATCAAACGTTTACAATCGGGAAACAAAAGTGCCGGGAAATTTTCCGGTGTGTTGCTGTTGTTGATAAGTCAGTACACCATTTACCCAAACGCTCTGTATGCCATTGCTCAAGGCCTTGGGGTTGGCAATGCTGGCATTGTCTTTTACAGTGGTTGGGTCTATCAAAACCAAGTCGGCAAAGTAGCCAACAGCAATACGGCCTCGTTGTTGTATACCGGTTTGCTGTGCTGCCAGCGCCGTCATTTTATAAATGGCCATTTCCCAGCTCAAAACTTTTTGCACGGTTACGTATTGATGCAGTATTCTGGTAAAGCTGCCATAGCCTCTGGGGTGGCCACCATTGCCACCATCGCTGCACATATTGGTGTGTGGCCACTGCATAAAGTCAGCAATGTCTTTTTCGTACATCGATTTACCCATGATGGTTTCTACACCGCCGGCATCGGGGTTGGCCTTGCGGAAACTATCTGCAGCTGCCACCATGTACAGCAGGGTTTGTGCAGCAGTCTCGTTGCGCAGTTGGGCAATCTCAGCCACGGTTTTGCCCACATAGTTTTTGTTAGGGGCAAAACGAACCATGACGCTGCCTGCCGGGTCAAACAAATGTTCGGTGGCATAGGTGGCTGCAGCCAGGCTGGTAAAATCTTTGTTGGGAAACAACACCCGGATGGTGCTGTTCCAAAAATCATACGGATAGCAATCGGCGGTAACCATGATGCCTGCCTTGCGGGCAGAATCGAGTTTGCGCAGCAGGGCAGGAGCGGTGCCCCATTTGTCTTTCAACGCAATTTTAATGTGTGAAATCTGCACCGGAATATTGGCCTGCTGACCAATGTTGAGAATTTCATCAATGGCAGCGTCCATGTGTATGTCTTCGCTGCGGATATGGCTCATGTAACGGCCGCCGTACTGTGCAGTTGTTTTGGCCAGCGCCACTACTTCATCGGGGTGGCTGTAAAATGAACCTTCGTATTCGAGCCCGGTACTTAATCCCAACGAGCCTTGCTGCAATTCTTGTTGTAGTTTTTGCTGCATCTGGCTCAGTTCTTTTGCAGAACTGCTGCGGTAAATATCGTTGGCACCCATGGCTATTTCCCGCAGGCTGGTTTGGCCGGTATAAGTAGCCACGTTCACCGCTACGGGACGTTTGTTCAGTTGAGCCTTGATGCTGTCTATCCAATCGCTGTCACCATCTTGTCCGGTAATAATGGTAGTAATGCCTTGGTTCAAAGCGGCCAATGCTTCAGGTGCTTCATCGAGATAGCCATACAAATGACTATGCGTATCAATAAATCCCGGTGCCAGTATTTGGCCATTGCCCTGCACAATGTTTTCGCCGGGCAATGCCTGCAGCGAACCCACGGCCACAATGCGATTGCCCGCAATGCGAACCGACCCTTTGTACATGGGTTTGCCGCTGCCATCCGCAATCAGCACCTGCTGAATAAGTGTTGACTTTTGTGCTGCTGAAATGTTTGCCGCAGCTATCAGCATCATCGAAAAAAAGATACGCCACATAGCGTTTGAATTTGGTGAAAGTTAAAGGAGAACGATGCGCAGAAAAAATGCTTTTACCCGATAGCCATTCTTGCTTGGCCAACACCCGAAATGCTTGGGTAAAGGAAAATGAGAAACCGTAAGTTTGAAGCATTCTTCAAGAGAGGAATGCAGTAATACATGAAGCAATTGTTTATCAATATACGCCAGCTGGTGGGGGTGCAGCAACCGGCGCAACCCTTGCGGGGCGAGGCTTTGGGCCAACTGCCGCTGTTGGAAAATGCCTACCTGCAAGTGGTGGATGGTCGCATTGCCAGCTTTGGTGCCATGTCGGAGGTAACCACCGATATGCTGCACGAAGCCAGCCATATCATTGATGCTGCCGGCAGGTTATTGTTGCCGGGCTTTGTCGACAGCCATACGCATTTGGTATTTGCCGGCACCCGTGAAGCAGAGTTTGTATTCAAGTTGCAAGGCGCCAGTTATGCGGCCATTGCAGCGGCTGGTGGCGGCATACACAGCACGGCTGCCAAAGTGCAGACCGCCAGCGAAGATGCCTTGTTCGAATCGGCATGGCAACGCCTGCAAGCATTGATGAAAACAGGTACCACCGCTATTGAAATCAAAAGTGGTTATGGCCTCACACTGGAAGCCGAACTGAAAATGTTGCGGGTAATACAACGCTTAAAGCAAACAGCGCCCATTCCCATCAAAGCCACTTTTTTAGGGGCGCATGCATTGCCCAAAAACTTTGCCGACAACCGCGATGCTTTTGTGGATGCACTGATACAACAATGGCTTTCTAAAGTAGCCGATGAAGGACTCGCCGATTTTGTAGATGTGTTTTGCGAAGCCGGTTTTTTCACCCCCGAAGAAACCATTCGCATAGCAAGGGCAGCCGCTGCATTGTGGATGCCTGCCAAGTTGCATGTGAATCAATTGCAGGTATCGGGTGGAGTGCAGGCTGCTGTGGCAGTAAACGCCATAAGTGCTGATCATTTGGAATGCATGGATGAAGCAGCAATTCAAACACTCGCCGGCTCCAATACCATTGGCACCATGTTGCCAACGGCGGCGTTCTTTTTGCGGTTGCCTTATCCACCTGCTAGGCAGCTCATTGCGGCTGGTGCGGCGTTGGCATTGGCCAGCGATTACAACCCCGGCTCATCGCCCAGTGGCTACATGCAGTGGGTGCTGGCACTGGCTTGTATTCAAATGAAAATGACGCCAGCGGAAGCCATCAATGCCATGACGATTAATGCGGCTTTTGCATTGCAACTGGAAGAGGAAGTGGGCAGCATTGCCGTAGGCAAACGGGCGAACCTCTTGCTCACCAAACCCATGAGTGGCGTGGATTACATGGCTTACGCCTTTGGCGAACAACACATTGAACAGGTATATGTAAATGGCCTGCCGCTCTAATTAAAAAACGGGGGGCTCTTCTTCGCCACCATCGGGGCCGTAAAAGAAAACCCAGGTGCAAAAATCTTCGCTGAAGTTGAGAAAGCGATGCTCCACACCGGCTTTTACAAACAGGTAATCGCCGGGGCCAAATTGCACGGTGTTTCCGCCATTGTAAAATTCACCGTGGCCCGCAATCACCACATACATTTCATCGCGGTTGTGCGGTTGCTGAAAGTCGACCCGCTGTGGTTTGTAAATTTCCGCCGTCATGCTGCCATGGCGAAATACTTCGGTAAACAATTGTCCTGAATGGCGGAGTAATTCCAGCGCCTTGCTAACTGATACGTGCATGGGCTTTCGTTTTGGTCTACGTACAAATTACAACTTTTCATTCATGGACGCATTATTTGGTATTTCACTGGTTTTGTGTATGCAATGGTTATTTTTTGATATACTTCTGAGCTGTATCCAAGACTTTTTCAAGAAGCTAAAAGGGCACAAGATTTTTTTTGACGAATGGCTTGATAAATTAATCGACGATGAAAGTCTATTTCAACATAAAATACAGCGCTGATATTTCTTATGCTACACTTGGATTCAATCCCGAAGGGATGGCATGATTGTAGAACATGGCTGCACCCTGAGCTGCAAAACCCCGAAGGGGTGAAATACAATTCATTGTTTATTGATAAACCGGAATGGAGAAATTTTATGCCACCCTTTCAGGGTTTGTTTCCTTTCAGGTGTACATGCTGTCTATCATCATTTCACCCTTCGGGGTTATTCAATTCGGTATGATTTTTTTCTGTGAAAAATGATTGAAGGCCTATTGAACTCAACGGGTTCTCTGCCTTTTTAGCGTCTTAAGCCATTATCTTTCCAAAAATCAAATCCATGTTGCAGAAGCTCTCCACCATTTGTTTGCTGGCATTGCTGGCCATTGCCTGTAGCCAATCGCCCAAGGCCGACCTGGTCATACAACACGCCGATGTGTACACCGTAGACAGTGCCCGCAGCAAGGCACAGGCCGTGGCAGTAAAAGACGGCCGCATTGTTTTTGTAGGCAGCGATGCTGATGTAGCCGCATGGATTGGCAGCAACACCGAATTGATAGATGCCAAAGGTGCTTTTTTGATGCCCGGTTTTATTGAAGGGCATGGCCACATTCACAACCTCGGCGATTTTTTGCGTGACATCAATCTGATGCACGTGAGTGGCTTTGATGAAATAGTAGCCAAGGTGGCAGAAGCCGCTGCCAAAGCCAAGCCCGGCGAATGGATTGTGGGCCGCGGTTGGCATCAGGAAAAATGGACCAACAAACCTACCGAACAATATCTTGGTTATCCTTACCACGATGCATTGAGCAAAGTATCGCCCAACAATCCGGTGATTCTGACGCATGCCAGTGGCCATTCTTTGTACGTCAATGCAAAAGCGTTAGAGCTTGCTGGTATCACATCAGCCACGCCAAATCCAACAGGTGGCGATATCGTAAAAGATCCTTCGGGCCGCTTAGTAGGAGTGCTGGAAGAAACGGCGATGGGCCTGGTACGCAAAGTGTATGGCGATTATGTAAATCAACAAACCGCAGCCGAACGCAAAGCCAAGTGGTGGGCAGGTATGGAGTTGGCCGAAGCTGATTGTTTGAAAAAAGGCATTACTTCTTTTGTAGATGCAGGTTCATCGTTTGAGCAAATCCGCTGGATGAAAGAAATGGCACAGCAAAACAAACTGCAACTGCGCCACTGGATGATGATTCGGGATGGCAATGCTTCCTTGCGGGCCAATGCCGATGTGTTTCCCATCATCAACGAAGGCAATGGACACCTGACGATGAATGCGATTAAAGTATCGCTGGATGGTGCTTTGGGTAGCTATGGTGCATGGCTGCTGGAGTCGTACAGCGACCGCAAAAATTTCACGGGACAAAACACCTTCAACATGGATTCGCTGCGGGCCATTGCCGATTTTGCGTGGCAGAAAAACATTCAGTTGTGTGTGCATGCTATTGGCGACAAAGCCAACCGCGAAACCGTGAATATTTTTGCAGACCAGATTCAGAAAGATAAAAGCAGAGATCACCGCTGGCGGGTAGAGCATGCACAGCATGTACACCCCAGCGAAATTGGCCGCTTCAAAGAATGGAACATCATTGCCAGTATGCAGGGCATTCATTGCACCAGCGATGCGCCTTTTGTGCCCAAGCGCCTTGGCGAAGAACGCAGCCGCACCGGTGCCTATATGTGGAAGGCGTTTATGCAAGCCGGTGTGTTGGTAAACAACGGTACCGATGTGCCTGTGGAAGATGCCGATCCCATTCCCAACTTTTTTGCCAGTGTCACCCGGCAGTTGAAAGATGGCAGCACGTTTTATCCGGAGCAAAAAATGAGCCGCGAAGAAGCCGTGTACAGCTACACCATGGCCAATGCCAAAGCGCAGTTTGAAGAAAAAGACAAGGGTAGCATTGAAGTAGGTAAGTATGCCGATTTTGTAATGCTCAGCAACAACCTGCTTACCTGCAGCGACAGTGCCATTTTGCAAACCAAAGTGCTCAAAACCATTGTGGGTGGTAAAGTGCTGTTTGGCAAATAATCATCATCGCTTCTTTCACTTGCTTTGTATTGATGAAACCACAGGTTACTTTCTCCGCAGTGTTGCAACGCTTTCAGCAAATGGGCGAAAAAACCGGCTGGACGTACATCGTAGTGCCGGAGGAAATGTCGTTGCAACTGCACAGCGCCGACCGCAAGGGCTATCGGGTAAAAGGATTACTCAATGAAGTGCCCATTGCACAAGTAGCCCTCATGCCGATGGGCGAAGGAGAAATGATTTTGCCCGTGAATGCCAACATGCGTAAACAACTACAGCAACCTGTTGGCGCAACTATACAAGTGCGGTTGAGTAAAGACGACACGGAACTCAGCATTGCGGCCGACCTGCTGGCCTGCCTCGAAGATGAGCCTGAGGCGATGGCGTTTTTTCAATCGCTGGCGGCTTCGCACCGCAAGTATTTCAGCAAGTGGATAGACGATGCCAAAACCGATGCCACCCGCACCAAACGCCTGGTGCAAGCTGTGGAAGGATTGAAACGCAAGTTGGATTATGGCACGATGATAAGGTGGGGAAGGGAGCAAAAACTTTGATGTTTGATGTGAGATGTCTGATATTTTGGAATAAGAAATAAGGAATAAAAAATAATAAATAAGGAAGTTGAGCAAAAAAATACCACAAATCAGCCATCAGAAATCCTACATCAGTTTTATACCCACCCCGCCCTGCGGGCACCCCTCCGCAGGAGGGGAGAAAGTGAATCAATAATTATGATTTCACTCCAATAAATCTGACATCGTACATCAGACATCCAAAAATCTCCTTACCATCTTACCGTGAGTTTGATATTCACCAATCTTGGAGTGAGGCGGTTGGGGATGGCGAAGCTGTTGTTGTCGAAATCTTTGATGAGGGCATAGCTGATGGTGTTGGCCCGGTCGAGCAGGTTAAACACTTCTACACTCAGCAGCATGCTTTCGAGGTTGCGGAAGGGATCGTGGCTGCGACGCAGGCTTTTATCGCCACCCACCAACAGGTAGCTAAAGCCCATGTCTACGCGGAAGTAAGAAGGTATTTCCAACGCATTGCGGTAGCGTACACTGCCGGGAATATTGTACGGCAAATTGCTGCCATACAACAATTGCGTATGCACCCGAAAGTTTTTGTTGGTGGTAAGGTAGTCGCTGAAAAATAAACCAATATTGAGGCGTCGGTCAGTAGGGCGACGCAACCAACCTACATCCATGCGGGTGCTGTCGGTGGCAATTTGGTCTTGTGTGTTGGCGGTAATGAGTTCGCCATCTTTATTAAAATACTGCTGGTAAAAATCGCCATCAATATTTTCCATCGATTTCATAAAGCCCACACTCAGCCAGCTTTCTGCATCTTTCACCAACTCGCCAAACAAGCGCCCTTCTACACCATAGGCATAAGCCTTGGCATTATTCTCACCTGCATAACGCAGCCTTACGTTATCAATATCGTAGGTCACTACATTCCACATGTTTTTGTAATACGCTTCGGTGCTCACCCTAAAAGGTCTGTCCATCATTTTGAAAGCATAATCCATACCGCCGCTTACCTGCCAGCTGCGTTGTGCTTTCAAATCGGTATTCACACTGCCATCGGGGCGGCGCATTTCTCTGTAAAACGGCGGTTGATGATACAGCCCCGCACTGCCTTTAAAAATCACATCCCGTTTCCATTGCAGTGGCGCATAGCTTACACCCACCCGTGGTGAGAGCAGCAACTCATTGTTGAGGGTATTGTAATTGTAACGCAAGCCAGCTTGCAGATTCAGACCATTGTTTTTGTTGAAAGCAATATTGTCTTGCACATAGCCATTCATGCGCCATGCTTCAATGCTGGCATTGCCTTTGATGTTGCGAAATACCTGTAACGGTCCGGCATTGTTGGGCAAGCTGTAGCCGGCGCTGTCCTGGTATTCAAATTCATTCAGCGCATCGGTAATGGTATTGCGTTCTACACTGTGGCCAAACTGCCAATAGTGCTGGCCCTTGTCGTAGCTGCCTTTCAGGGTTGCGTTGAGTACTTGCACATTCAGCTCGTTGCGGGCATAGTTGAGAAATACACCAGCACCAAGTGGGTTGGCAATGAGTCCGAAGGAAGAAGAGGCTTTGTCAAAATCCCGTTCACCAAACAGGTAGCTGCCGGCTATGTTGATGTTCTCCGCTTCTTTGTTGTTGAAGTAGGAGAGCATGCCTTTCAGTTTCAGTTTGTCATTTACCTGATGCGTAGCCGACAGGCCCAACATGCGGGTATTGTATTTGTCCACTTCCTTGCCGGTAAAGAAAATATCGAGGCCAAGGTTGGCAGCAAACTGCGACGTAAATACAGAGGTCGTTTGCTGACTTTCCTGCGGTTCCAAATCAAAGCGGGTGCTGCTGAGGTTGCCCACCATATCGAGCTGCCACTTGTTGTTGGGGGCATAGCTAATCACCGCTTGCACATCATTGCTCGATGGTTGGTAGTTGCCCTTGGTTTCCTGTGCACTCAGCAGGTTGCGCAGGTTGCGGTTACGAACACCAAACAGGTAGGTCACTTTGCTTTTGGCAGCGCTGCCTTCTGCATGCAGGCCCTGCTCCAGCAAACCCACATAGGCACTGCCTTTAAAGGCGGTAGGCTTTTTGTACTGCACATCCAGCACACTACTCATTTTATCGCCATAGCGGGCCTGAAAACCGCCGTTGTAAAAATTGACATTGCGTACCAACTCCGGATTGATGAAGCTCAATCCTTCCTGTTGTCCGTTGCGAATGAGGTAAGGTTTGAACACCTCAAAGTCATTTACATAAATGAGGTTTTCATCGTAGCTGCCGCCCCGCACATTGTACTGGCTGCTTAGCTCGTTGTTGCTACCCACCAATACTTTAATCATGCTTTCCACACCGGTAATGGGTGAGGGATTTTGTGTAATAAATTTTGGATTGATGCTGACGAGGCCCGCTTCGCGGCGGTCTTTTTTGCTGGTTACTTCTACGGGTGCCAGTTCGCTGCGGCCGGGTTCCATGCGTACAAAAATGTTTTCCTGCTCACCGGGGTTTAGCAAAAAACGCAGCTGTTGTGTTTGATAGCCTGCGTAAGAAAGCACCAGTGCAATAGCCCTGCCCGAACGAACATTAATTACAAAACGGCCGCTGTCGTTGCTGGTTACGCCGCTGGTATTGCCCAGCACTATTACGCTTACGCCTGCCATGGGTTCGGCTTTTTCATTCATGATTTTACCAGCAATACTGGCTTGCTGTGCCAGCAAAGGCCCGCAAAAAAACAGGAGAAAAAAAACGACGAATGTTGACTTGTACATGTGCGGTAGAATACTGCGGGAAATTAGGAAAGAACAGTGGTTTGCCACACAATCATTTTATCCGCAATACAGCGTCGGTTATTGTTTGGTAAATGGCAATACGGTACGTTGCTGTTGCAGCCATATTTCCGCAAAGTATTGTCCTGCTGGCAATGTGGCTACATCTACACTCAATACCTGATGGCCTTGCAACAGGCTGCGCTTTTCTTGCAACAGCAGTTGGCCATTGGCCCCACAAATGCGGATGGTTGCAACTGCTGCATTGTTGGCCAATAGCGACAGCTGCAATTGCTGCTGCACCGGATTGGGATAAATGCGCATGCCTGCAGGTTGCTGCTGTTGTAATTGCACAATGGCGCTGTATTGCCACTGGCCCTGCGCATTTTGCCAGGCCAGTTGATAGTAGGCATTGGCAACGGGTTGTGCTACTACATATTGCAACATGCCGTCCCGCTGTGTGTTGTTGATGCTGGCCAGCGTTGTAAAATCACGACCAGTGGTACTATGCCGTAGTTCAAAACGACGCACCTCTTCTGCTCCGGTGTATTGCCACTGTAACCTGTGCGTATTGCTGCTGGTTACTTGTCCGCCAAAAGATAGTAGTCGCAATGGCAGCAATGCACTGCTTGGCAGCTTGTAGGCATACACATCCGATTCGGCAGGTGTGTTGCGGTAATCTTCCCAGGCTATGTAAATATCGCCGTTGGCATCGGCTGCCACACCGGGGTTAACCGATATGCTGCTGCGGTTGCAAATAGCTACTGCACCACCACTTACGGGTAAACCTGTAGCTACCAAAAAACGATACCCAAATATGCGGTCGTTATCGGTATCGTAGGCTATTATACCGTTGCCCACACCATCTTCAGATAAACTGTAATTGATAATGTGCGACTGACCACTCACCACGGCTATGCCATTGCTGGCGTATTGTATAATGCCATTTGAATTGAGGCGCTGCACATAAACAGCACCCAGTGGTGCATTGCGCAGGTCGAACCATGCTGCTAAAATGCCGCCATTGCCATCTGGTACCGTGATGGTGTTGTACAAATCGGCACCGGTGGTATTGCAAATGGATAGGCCATTGGCCGCCCACTGTACCACGCCGCTGTTGTTCACCCGCTGCGCATAAAAATCGGCCCTGTATGGAAAGCTCAGTCCATTGTTGGCATCGTTGCGATAATCGCTCCAGCTGATGATGGCACCGCCTACATTGTCGCTTACCATGGAGCCACCGGGGCGTATGGTTTCCCGAAACTGATTGCTGGTTTGGTTGCAAACAACTGTGCCAGTGCCCCATTGCAAAGCGCCGCTGCTATTGAGGCGTTGCGCATAAATATCCCAGTTGGTATACGCACCATTTCCATTCACGGCACTGTTGCGGGCATCCATCATCGCAATGATGGCACCGCCAATGTTATCGGCAACAATGCCCATGGGTTTTGATACATTGGCATTTACCTGCACACCATTGGCCGTCCATGCTGCAGTGCCATTGTTGAGTATGCGTTGCGCATAGGTTTGGCTGGCATCGCTGTTCGATGGGTCGTTGCGTAAATCGAGCCACGTTACAAATATGCCACCCAGTCCATCGGGTGCCAGGTCGGCTTCGTATTGGTCGTTGGCGGCATTGCTCACCACCACACCGTTTGCTCCCCACAATACAGCACCCGCATTGCTCACTTTTTGCGCCAGCACATCGTAGTACAAACCGATTATTTCATCAAACACAATAAAGAAACCGCCATCGCCATCGCTCAGCACCCGGTTGATGCTGCGGGCTTTTGTTGTGCTGCACAGTTTTTTGCCGGCATAGCTACCGGGCACAGACCATGCAGGGTTGCCATCGCTATCTATCAGGTCGAAATAAATATCGGGAGATGTGCCGTGGCGATAATCTTCCCACACCACGATGGTGCCGCCCAAGCCATCGGGTATTACATACGGCTTGCTTTGGTTGGCAGCATTGGTTACCACACGTGTAGATGCCGAAGCAGGATCATTATCCCACTGTGCCAGCAGCATGTTGTACATGCCCAAAAAGCATACTAAAGTCAGCCATTTTCTCATACCCCAAATTATACCTTGAACCTGCAAAATATTGGCCTGTGGTGGTAAGCGGTGTGGTAATTGCCAACAATAACTGCCGCTGTGTGAATAGCACTTTTTTGCCTGTTAAAGGTACATCATTTGCAGGCCCTTTGCCAGTTGGCACTTACTTTTGCCGCTTTATTATTAGCAAGCCTACAACCGCATTTATGCAGGACCTGGAACCATTTTACCGTTGGCGTGATATGTATGTGAGTGAGGAGGATGAACGGAGTCCTTTTTACGGGGTAGACCATAGCCATTTTGAGTACTCCACCACGGTGTACAATTTTTA
>JADLHL010000045.1 GCA_020848815.1 Chitinophagaceae bacterium
AACAGACCAGAAGTTTTAGGTGCCAGAATGATGGGTGGCGGCTTTGGTGGTTGTACCATCAACATTGTACAAGAGTCGGCCATAGATGCGTTGGTTGCTGCTGTACGCCCAGCGTATGAGGCTGCCATGCAGCTGCCCCTGGACGTGTTCGTTGCATCCATTAAAAACGGTACAGAAATTATATAAGCATGTTTAATACAACGGAGCATCCGCATACGAGGCTCAATATTTTAACGGGTGAGTTTATATTGGTTTCACCCCACCGCATGAAAAGGCCCTGGCAGGGAAAGGTAGAAACGGCTTCCAATACATTGCTGCCAGCATACGACCCCACTTGTTATTTATGCCCCGGCAATAAACGGTCGGAAGGTGCAATCAATCCGGTTTACACAAATCCGTTTGTGTTTACAAATGATTTTTCTGCCCTGCTGTCAGATACACCCACAGGTGGTACCAATGAGCAAGATTTATTGGTTAGTAAAAGTGAGGCCGGCATGTGCCGGGTAATTTGTTTTTCGCCCAATCACAGCCTTACCCTACCCCTGATGGAAGTGGCAGATATTGAAAAAGTGATTCAACTTTGGAAGGAAGAATTTACGGCGCTGGCGGCCCATACAAACATCCGGTATATCCAAATTTTTGAAAACAAAGGCGACATCATGGGGTGTAGCAATCCACATCCGCATGGTCAAATATGGGCTTCTACATCTGTTCCCGTAGAGTTGCAAAAAGAAACCACACAGCAACAGCAATACTTCGAGAAACATGGTCGCAGCCTGCTGAGTGATTACCTCAAGTTGGAGTTGCAAAAGCAAGAACGCATTGTGGTAGAAAATGAGCACTTTGTGGCATTGGTGCCTTACTGGGCAGTGTGGCCTTACGAAACCATGATCATTTCCAAAAGGCACGTGCAGCAGGTTACTCAATTTACTGCGGAAGAAGACACAGCCTTGGCCGATGTGCTAAAGCGACTGACTACCCGCTACGACAATTTATTCAGCACTTCCTTTCCTTACTCTGCAGGTATGCACCAAATGCCGGTAAATGTATCACCCACACCTGGCTGGCATTGGCACATGCATTTTTATCCGCCATTGCTGCGAAGTGCCACAGTGAAAAAGTTTATGGTGGGCTACGAAATGCTGGCCACCCCCCAGCGGGACATTACAGCAGAAATGGCAGCCCACAAACTCCGCAGCCTTAGCGAAGTGCACTACAAACACAGTGCCGCTCAGCAATAGTGCCCATTTGTTCGTCATCACAAACAATATATAGGCCCGCTCCTTTTTGGGTGGGCTTTTTTGTGCAGGTACTTCGGGCTTGTCATTCTTCAATCGCCTTTAGCAACCATCAGGCGGGCTTTAATAACTGCATTTCACCGTTAAACCAATCGTTTACACAGGTAAGCATCCCTTTGCTTTACTTTTACCACGCAATTTTTTTTTGAGGTATGACTGTAGACGAAAAGCTCATCGACCATTTGGCCAACCTTGCCCGGCTCGAATTTGACCCGGCTGCAAAGCAGGCCATGCAAGCCGACATGGAAAAAATAATTGGCTTTGTAGAAAAGCTGAATGAACTGGATACCACAGGCGTGGCCCCACTCAGGTTCATGGGCAAAGCGGCCAATGTGTATCGGGAAGACATGCCCGGCAAAAACTTGCCGGTGGCAAAGGCATTGCAAAATGCACCGCACAAAGACGAGTCATTCTTCAAGGTTCCAAAAGTGATCAAACGCGACTAATCAATAACATCATGCAGGGTATCATTCACATCAGTAATATTCGTAAGTCCTATTTCATGGGCAGCCAGTCGTTGGAAGTGCTCAAGGGTTTAAATCTTGACATTTACAAAAATGAATACGTAGCCCTCATGGGCCCTTCGGGGTCGGGCAAAAGCACCCTTATGAATATCCTCGGCTGTTTGGATAGCCCAACTTCTGGCACTTACATTTTAAATGATAAAGATGTAAGTAAAATGGAGGATGCCGACCTGGCGCAAATTCGTAACAAAGAAATTGGCTTCGTGTTTCAACAGTTTAACCTGTTGCCAAGGCTGAGTGCTGCTGATAATGTGGCCCTGCCGCTTATTTACGCAGGCATTGCCAAAAAGCAGCGCCGCGAAATGGCGATGGAAGTGCTCCAGAAAGTAGGCCTCGCCGACAGAAGCCATCACAAACCCAATGAGCTTAGTGGTGGTCAAATTCAGCGGGTAGCCATTGCCCGGGCGTTGGTTAATAGTCCGGCTATTATTTTGGCCGACGAACCTACCGGTAACCTTGATTCTAGAACTTCCGTAGAAATTATGGACCTCTTTTCTGCCATTCAGGAAGCGGGCAATACGGTGGTGTTGGTTACCCACGAAGAAGATATTGCAGGCTACGCCAAAAGGGTAATACGCTTACGTGACGGCGTGGTGGAAAGTGATCAAACGCAAGTAAGCCGCAAGCATGCACATGTGCATGAATAATCGTGGGCAATCTTCTGAACATTCCTACATTGCCATTGTTACACCCACTATTACAGGTAAATAAACATGGCATTTAAGATTTATACTAAAACAGGAGATAAGGGTACCACTTCGCTTATTGGTGGTACAAAAGTATTGAAGAACCACAGTCGCATTGAGTCTTACGGTACTATCGACGAACTCAATTCTTACATCGGATTAATCAGAGATTTGCTTCAGCATGAGGCATCGGGCAAAGTGTTGCTCGAGATTCAGGATCGCTTATTTACCATCGGGTCTTCGCTGGCCTGCGATCCCAATAAAGAAACGCCACTCAAAATTCCTGACCTCAACACGTCGGATATCAGCCTGCTCGAAACTGAAATGGACCGCATGGACGAAGTACTGGAGCCGATGAAATCATTCATTTTGCCCGGCGGGCACCCCACCATTTCTACCATTCATATTGCCCGCTGCGTATGCCGACGTGCAGAGCGGTTGTGTGTGCAACTTATGGATATGGAAGAACCCGTGGAGCCGTTGGTACTCAAATACCTCAACCGGCTCAGCGATTATCTTTTTATCCTCGCCAGGTATGCCGGCCATTTGTACAATGTGGCCGATATTCCATGGAAGCCAAGGGTTTCGTAGGAAATCAGGAAATAATTACACCATCTTTCATTACCAGTTTTCGGTCGCTCAGGTTCGCCAGCGACTCATTATGGGTCACAATCAAAAATGTTTGCCCCAGCTGACGGCGTAGTTCAAAAAAAAGTTCGTGTAATTCCTGAGCATGCTGGCTGTCGAGGTTGCCGGTGGGCTCATCAGCAAACACAATGGCTGGCTGGTTAATCAGTGATCGGGCCACGGCAATCCGCTGCTGTTCACCACCAGAAAGTTGAGATGGCTTGTGGTCTTTTCTATCGGTCAAATCCAGCAGGCGCAGCAATTCCATTGCTCTTTCTTCCACCGCTTTTTTGTTGCTGTTGCCAATCCAGCCGGGTATGCAAATGTTTTCCAGTGCTGTAAACTCTGGCAGTAAATGATGAAATTGAAACACAAAGCCGATGTGCTCATTGCGAAACCGGGCCAGGGCATTGCCTTGCAAGCCGGTTACCTCTGTGTTATTGATGCTGACACTGCCACTGTCGGGTTGGTCGAGGGTGCCTAAAATGTGGAGCAGCGTACTTTTGCCCGCTCCCGAAGCTCCCACAATGGATACCACCTCGGCTTTTGCCACCGAAATATCTACCCCTTTCAGAATCGTCAAATCTCCGTATTGCTTCCTGATCCCTTTCGCCGATAGCATACCATTCATTTTTCTCTCCGGTAAAAGTATCTGATTCACTGTGTTTATCAACCACTCTTCAGTTGGTACTCCACAATTTGAGCGGCTTTGCACAACTACATTTGGTAATTTCTGTGATACATATACATTTGCCAAAATTTTTAAGGAGGGTAATCTGTATGTTTTGGACACTCGAACTCGCATCTCACCTCGAAGATGCCCCCTGGCCGGCTACAAAAGATGAACTGATTGACTATTCAATTCGTTCAGGTGCTCCCATTGAAGTAGTGGAGAACCTGCAGGAACTGGAAGACGACGGCGAAATTTATGAAGGCCTCGAAGATATCTGGCCCGACTATCCAAGTCAGGACGATTTCTTCTTTAATGAAGACGAATATTAATCTACAAGTAGCACTAACTGTTTGTAAAAAGCCATTCTTATAAAGAATGGCTTTTCTATTTGTACCTATTGCTGCTTAAATGTCAGTTTGAAAAAGATGAGCAATAAACTCAGCACACATACTATGCCGTTACAAATAATAACCGGCCAAAGCATAGGGCTGTTGAATATGCCATAAATAAGCCATACAATGGTGCTGATAAAGACAATCAGCATCATTTCAAAGCTCAAATCATCGGCACGTCTCGTTTTCCAGGTTTTGTATACCTGAGGCATAAAAGTAACCGACGACAGAAACGAGCCTACAAGTCCAACCATTTCTACCCAGTTCATAGCTGTTTGGTTTTAAAAATGAAACTCCCGGCTTTGCGCTGCTTTGTGTTTTGAGCTGCTGCAGGTTGGCCGGGAGTTGTGCGTTATCAGATAGATGCTGACTTTACTTTTCCATTTGTTCTATTACATCTTGCGTTACGCCGGTAAAGCTGAACCCGCCATCGTGAAAAAGGTTTTGCATGGTCACCATACGGGTAAGGTCGCTAAACATCGTTACACAATAGTTGGCGCAGTCTTCAGCAGAAGCATTACCCAACGGGCTCATCTTTTCTGCAAAGCTCATAAAGCCATCAAAGCCCTTTACGCCACTGCCAGCAGTGGTACGGGTGGGGCTTTGGCTAATGGTATTGATACGCACTTTCTTTTTCTTACCATAGTGATAGCCAAAACTGCGGGTAATGCTTTCGAGCAAGGCCTTGGCATCAGCCATTTCGTTGTAGTCAGGAAATACACGCTGCGCTGCTATATAGGTAAGCGCAACTATACTTCCCCATTCAGATATGGCGTCCATTTCGTAAGCCACTTGGCACACCCGGTGCAGGCTAAGTGCCGAAATATCCAAGGTCTTATGCTGAAAATCGTGGTTCAGGTTTGTGTAATGAAAGCCTTTACGAATGTTCAGACTCATGCCAACAGAGTGCAGCACAAAGTCTACCGGGCCGCCAAAATGAGCCATTGCTTCAGTAAACAGCTTTTTAATATCATCATCATTCGAAACATCGGCCGGGATAACAGGGGCATTGCCGCAAGCTTCAGCCAATGCATTGATTTCGCCCATGCGTAGTGCAATAGGGGCATTGGTCAGCACCAGCTCAGCGCCTTCTTCGTAGCACTTCTGTGCAGTTTTCCAGGCAATTGACTGGTCGTTGAGGGCTCCGAAAATGATACCCTTCTTTCCTTTCAAAAGTTGATTCGCCATAATAAGTCTGATTATGTCTTTAATAGGTCACGTTTTTAGCATAAACGCGGCGGTAAATGTAGGATTTATCAGAGTATGACATGTCCGCATGCCTTAGGCAAAAGCCGGAGCATTACTGTCGAATGAATAATAAAGAATAAAAGCACTAAATAAGAAGACAGAATTTCGAACGTTATTTCGGTCAACTCAATGGAAAGAAAATTAATTAATCACTTCAAATGCAAGCGTGGCAAGGCTTTCAGGCTTTACAATCATTTTTCATTCTAAAAAAAGTTGGAGGGAATGAATATGCCCTTATCTTTGCCGTCCGCTTTTGAAAAACGAGTATGTTTTGAGGGGGTTAGGAAGAGATCTTTGTGAGGGTGATGAGGGGTTAGGGAGTTTAGGTTTAGGGTAATGTTTTAGGACAGTTAGCCTT
>JADLHL010000046.1 GCA_020848815.1 Chitinophagaceae bacterium
AAACAATAATCAATTCAAACTTTAAAAAAACAAACTATGGCCACGTACAAAATTGACCCCCTGCACAGCGAAATCAAGTTTCGTGTGAAGCACCTGATGATCAGCAACGTAACAGGTGAATTCAAAACTTTTGATGCTACACTGACTGCAGAAGCAGCCGACTTCAGCGATGCCAGCATCAGCTTTGAAGCCGACATCAACAGCATCAGCACCAACAACGAACAGCGTGATGGTCACCTGAAGAGTGACGACTTCTTCAACGCGGAGCAGTTTCCTAAAATGACTTTTGCTTCTACCAGCGTAGAAAAAACCGGCGACGACGAATTGCTGGTACATGGCAACCTCACCATTCGTGACGTAACCAAGCCCGTAACACTGAAAGCAGAAATCGGCGGTACCATGGTTGACTTTTATGGTCAAACCAAAGTAGGCTTTGATGTAAGCGGTACCATTCAGCGCAAAGACTTCAACCTGAGCTGGGATGCCGTAACCGAAGCCGGTGGCGTAGTAGTAAGCAACGATGTAAAGTTGTTGCTGGCTGTACAGTTTACCAAGCAGTAATTGATTCTACTCATTGCAACACCGCTGCAGCCGTAGCGGTGTTGCTTCTTTACTTTTTGTATGCAACACATTCACTTCAAAGCCGGCGAAAGAGGCATTAAAAACATTGGTTGGCTCATCAGCAATTTCACGTTTAGCTTTAGCAGTTATGCCAACCCTAACCGTAACGGTTTTGGATTGCTGAAAGTATTTAACGACGACTTTGTTGAAGCCGGCAAAGGTTTTGGTTTGCATCCGCACCAGAACATGGAAATCATTTCCGTAATGCTGGCCGGCAGCATGAACCACAAAGACACGCTGGGCTATAGCGAAGTGGTGCACAAAGACTGGGTACAAATTATGAGTGCCGGTAGCGGCCTCCGCCACGAAGAATACAACGTAGGCGAAGACGAAGTGAACTTTTTACAAATCTGGATTGAGCCCAAATTGCAAAACATAAATCCGCGGTATCAGCGCCGGTATTTTCCGGAAGAAAAAAGGAAAAACAAGTTGCAGGTAATAGTGAGCAACGAAGAAGGCACCGAGCATTGCTGGATCAACCAGAATGCCAAACTGAGCCTCGGCTATTTCGAATCAGGAAAAAAACTGGATTACCATTTCAATCCTACCAATAAAGCTGTTTTTGTTTTCAATATCGACAATGCATTAACTGTAAACGGTGTAGCCTTGCAGCACAGAGATGGCATCGGTATTTGGGACACCGATACTATTGACATCCACTGCACCGAAGAGAGTCGTTTTTTGATGATTGAAGTGCCCATCAATCATTAAAAAAAGGCTTTCAATAATGGAGATGGAAAAAATGCTGAACCCAAAACGCATTTCAACCGTTATCACATCAAGCAAGTAAACAACAATCATGAACATAGAGATCATCGCTGGCAGCCCCCGCCAGCAAAGTGTAACTTACCGGGTGGCATTGTTTCTGAAAAAATACCTGGAGCAACACTCTAACCATACGGTGCATATTATTGATGTACGGGAGTGGAACCTGCCCCTGCTCGACAGTGTATTTACCTCCGTAGAAGCTACGCCTGAAGCCTACAAGCCATTGGCCGAACGCATGTTTGCCGCCGATGCTTTTGTACTGGTGAGCCCCGAATACAATGGCAGCTACACGCCGGCCATGAAAAACCTGCTTGATCATTTTCCCAAGCAGAGCCGCAAAACTTTTGGCATTGTTACCGCGTCGCCCGGTGGTATGGGTGGCATGCGGGCCACACAAGGTATGCAGCTGCTGGTAGCCGCCTTGTTTGGTGTGCTCAGCCCTTACATGCTGGTGGTACCCGGTGTAGACAAGAAATTTGACGCCGAAGGCAACCTGCTCGACGAGGCATTTAGCAAAGCAGTAGATGTATTTGCCAAGGAACTGTTGTGGCTGGCCGAATCGGTGAAGCCAGAGCATGAGCTAGCATAAATGCAGCCCCGATAATCATTCAAACGCCGTGGTACTTATTAGTGCTGCGGCATTTTAACTTGTACCATCATCTTAATTCATTTATACCTCAATGACAACATCTGTAAACGTTACGAAATGATTTTTTCTGTATGTTGCATGCATACACATTCATTCTATGCACATTTTACTCTTCGTACTTTTTACCTTTCTTATTCATTTCAATGCTACAGCCCAATCTACTAAGCAGCCCCTCTATTTCAATAGCCAAGTAGGTGTAAGCCTCGATGGTAAGGGCGATTTAGGTGGCTCATCTTTTTTGTTTGGTTTGCAAAAAGCCTTGTCTAATAAACACCATCTGGCAATCAATTATGAATTTTTTGCACTAAAAAATGACAACAGCGGTTTTTTTGAATTCAGAAAATCAAAATCTGCTCAACTATTATACATATTCAGAGCAGGTTCTAATACCCCTACACATTTTGAA
The DNA here is from genome assembly GCA_020848815.1 of Chitinophagaceae bacterium. Taxonomy (GTDB): domain Bacteria; phylum Bacteroidota; class Bacteroidia; order Chitinophagales; family Chitinophagaceae; genus Phnomibacter. Next base: position 2,445 of record JADLHL010000046.1, read on the forward strand.
ATTGGTCTTGGTGGGCAGTTCAAGTGGCACCATTGGCGGCTATCCAGCAATGGACCGTATTTGGTAAGAGGGCTAAGAGATGGATCCATTCTGAGG
>JADLHL010000047.1 GCA_020848815.1 Chitinophagaceae bacterium
GAGTCGGCCCAAATGGCCCATGGCTACTTCGGATGCCGCTGTTTGCTGCAGCACCGGATCTTTCATGAGCGGCGCCTTCCAAAAACCAAACACGGCATGCTGCTTAAACGAGGCCATGCTGCAAAGCATATCGCCTTTGTACATAAAATGCGGGAAGCTCCATTTCATGGTTTCTTCGGCCGTGGGGCATACCCGGTGCACCAGGATGCGCAGGTGCTGCAGTATGGGCTGTGCAAAGGGCTGCGCTTTCTGGATGTAGGCATCTACCCGGGCATCGGTTTTCATGGCAGGTGTTTGGGGTAAAGATACATGGGTGAAACGCGAAGACTCGGAGGCGCTGAGGAAATACGCCGCCTGTAGTACCAACTACTGCGCATACACAGAATCCAACACCTCGCCCAAACGATTTGGATAGCCCTCATACATATCTATCATCTTACCATCGGGTGCAAACAGCACTGTTTTGGGTATGGAAGAAACGGTAAAAAATTGTTCTAATTGTTTAAGATAAGGGCCATTGGAAACGTATTGTGGCCAAGGCATTTGCGCATGTTGCAAGGCTTCTTGCCAGTTTTCGTTTTTCGTGTCTACGGAGATGCTGGTCATGGATAAGCCCTTTTGATGATACTTGCTGTACAATGCTTTGAGTGAAGGTATTTCTGCACGGCAGGGCCCACACCAACTGGCCCAAAACACCAATACATGATAGTTGTTTTTCGGCATTATTGACTGCACCTGACCCTTGGGATCGATTACCTGTAACCCTGTTGGATATACCTTATTGATGTTGCCTGCATAAGGATAATAGGCTTCCAGTAATTCAATCACTGGTAATGTTTCCTTTGTTCGCTCAAAGGATGCCACCTGAGTTTTCAATTCATCAACCGTAAACTGTGCTCTGTACATGTAGAGAGCATACAGCAGATATCCACTCTTGGGATAACGTTCAATCTTGTGTATGTTCTTGTCAATTATCGATTTCCGTTCATGCTTTTCGTTACTCGTGCTATACTCAAGTTCTACCCTTTTAAAATTTACCTCATTCCTCTTGCTGCCTTTAAATGAGCTGTGTTCCTGGCTGTCTTTATGATCTACTACTGGCTCTATTTCAATGGCATTATCTTCAATAAGAAAGAAGCTGAAAATAATCGGCGTGCTAGAATATGGCGACTGAAAACCAACAGGCCGTAAATACTTATAGCCGTCTTTTTCATCCCTATACCTTATAGAGTAATGTTCATGGTAACTAATTTCTCTTTTGTTAGGATCTAATTGCAACGTCTTTTGTTTGACAAGAACAGAGTCTACAATACCGACACTGTTATATCCCAAATAGACATATTTATCATGCAGTTTGGCAAAATCCGAATCAGAAAGATGCAGCTTTACCAATCCTACTTTGTTGTTGGTTGATTGGCAAGCCGCTGCAACAAGCAACGAAAGTATTAAGGCCCAACCGGTGTAGTTTCTTTTTTGCATAAGCAGGTATTGAGAATGTATGTGTGGAAGCAAATGATATGGCGGACCACCCAATTTAACCACAATAATGATGTGGCTTTAGGGGTGCTATCCGGCATACTCATGTTGCCCATATCTAAATGTAGTGATTCGGCACAATAAATTTATGGCCGTAGGTGCTTTTTCTTCTCAGCAACGTCCCCAGTGGGAGACCTTGCGTCAACGCTACACAAACTTTCTATTACGCAACGTCCCGTACCGGAGACGTTGCTTGAAACCACAACCCCCTTTAGAGGGCAGGGGGTTAATGCGCTTCCAGCCAATTCTCCCCCATGCCGGCTTCGGCTTCTACGGGTACGCCGTTGGGTAGTGGCAGGGCGGTACGCATGCATTCCAGTATCAGTGCTTTCAGGTCTTCGGCTTCGGTTTTTACCGCATCAAACAACAATTCATCGTGCACCTGTAATATCATGCGGCTTTCGAATTTGGCCTTCTTCATTTCGGCATGCACTTTTATCATGGCCAGTTTGATCATATCGGCGGCGGTGCCTTGTATGGGGCTGTTGATGGCGTTGCGCTCCGCAAAACCCCGTACCGTAAAATTGCTGGAGTTAATATCCCGCAGCCAGCGTTTGCGGCCCAGCAGGGTTTCTACATAGCCATGCTCTTTGGCAAAATTCACCATGTTGTTCATGTACTGCTGTATGCCGCTAAACTCCCGCTTGTAATTGTCAATGATTTCTTTGGCTTCTGTACGGCTGATGCCGAGGTTATCGGCCAAGCCAAAAGCACCCTGCCCGTAAATGATGCCGAAGTTTACACTCTTCGCTTTGTAGCGTTGCTCTTTGGTTACTTCGCTTTCGGGTATGCCATATACTTTGGCAGCCGTGGCGGTGTGAATGTCTTTGCCATCGCGGAAGGCCGCACACATGTTGGCATCGCCACTAATGGCCGCTACCACCCGCAGTTCTATTTGTGAGTAGTCGGCACTGATGAGCAAGTGGTTGTTATCCCGGGGCACAAAGGCCTTGCGTATTTCGCGGCCGCGGTCGGTACGCACCGGTATGTTTTGCAGGTTGGGGTTGTTGCTGCTGAGGCGGCCCGTTACAGCCACCGCCTGTGCATACGTGGTATGCACCCGGCCCGTTTTCGGATTGATGAGTTGGGGCAGCGCATCTACATAAGTGCTCTTCAACTTCGTCAATTCACGAAACGTTAGAATGTCGTCTACAATGTTGTGGCCTTTGGCGGCGAGTTTCAGCAGTACATCTTCACCCGTTTGGTATTGGCCGGTTTTGGTTTTTTTAGCAGATGGGTCCAGCTTCAGTTTGTCGAACAACACTTCGCCCAATTGCTTGGGCGATGCCAGGTTGAATTTGACGCCGGCATTTTCATACACCCGTTTTTCAGCAGCTGAGGCATCCTGCTCCAGCAGCTTGCTGTAGTCGTTCAAAAAAGTTTCATCTACTCTTACACCTTCAAACTCCATAGCGGTGAGCACTTTCACCAATGGGTTTTCGGCTTCGTTCAGCACCCGGTCTACTTTGCGGTCGAGCACCAGTGGTGCCAGCTGCTGTTTCAGCTGCAGGGTAATATCGGCATCTTCGGCAGCGTAGTCTTTTATCTTCTCAATTTCTACATCCCGCATGTTGCCCTGATCCTTTCCTTTTTTACCAATGAGTTCGGTAATGCTCACGGGCTGGTAGCCGAGGTATTGCGCTGCCAGCAAATCCATACTGCGACGGCCTTCGGGCTCGGCCACATAGTGGGCCAGCATGGTATCGTACACGGGGCCGGCCAGTTCGGTTTGGTACCATTTCAGCAGCAGCAAATCGTACTTGATGTTTTGGCCAATCCAGGTGATGTCGGGCTTGTCGAACAACGGTTTGAAATGCTGCAGCAAGTCCAGTGTGGCTGCTCTATCAGCAGGACAAGGCACGTAGTAAGCTTCATGTGGCGTAAAGGCAAAACTCATGCCTACCAGCTCGGCCAGGTTGGCATCAATGTTGGTGGTTTCTGTATCAAAACAAATTTCTGACTGCTGCAAGGCTAGTTGCACAAATGCATCAATTGCCGTTGCGTTATCCAGCAAGTGATAAGTATGCGGCGTGTTGCTGATGTTCTTATCCACTTCCATTTGCACCGGCTCGTCTTTTTCTTGCAGGCTGTCACTTTTGGCAGCAGGGGTGGCTACGGCATTGCCAAACAAATCTTGCTGTACACCTTGCGGGGCGGCACCAGCGGCCGCATCAAAATCGGTACCGAGTATGCGGCGGCCGAGTGTTTTAAATTCCAGTTCGGTAAATACTTCTTTGAGGGCTTCTTTGTTCCACTCGCCCAGTTTGTAATCTTCTTCGTGAAACTGCACGGGCACATTGGTAATAATGGTGGCGAGTTTTTTACTCATCACCGCCAGCTCTTTGCCATTGCGTATTTTTTCGCCCAAGGCACCTTTGATGTTGTCGGCATCGGCCAGCACGGCTTCCATATTGCCGTATTGCTTCAGCAGTTTGGCAGCGGTTTTTTCGCCTACGCCGGGTATACCGGGTATGTTGTCTACCGCATCGCCCATCATGCCCAGCATGTCTATCACCTGCGCTACATTGTCAATGTCCCATTTCTGGCAAATATCTTCGGCCTTCAAAATTTCGGGGCCGTTGCCAAAAGCCGCCGGCTTGTAGATGTACACGCCTTCTTTGGTGAGCAGCTGTCCATAGTCTTTATCGGGCGTTACCATGTATACTTCGTAGCCCAGGTCGGCCGCTTGCCAGGCAATGGTACCCACTACATCATCGGCTTCGTAGCCATCTACTTCTACCACAGGTATGTTGAAGCCTTGGATGATGCGTTTGATATCGGGCACGGCAGCCAGAAGGTCTTCCGGTGCTTCCTGGCGGTTGGCTTTGTAGTCGGTAAAATCGGTATGGCGTTCGGTGGGAGCTTTGGTATCGAAGCACACCGCTATGTGCGAAGGTTTTTCTTTATTGATGAGTTCGAGCAGGGTATTGGTAAAACCAAACTGCGCATTGGTATTGCGGCCCGTGCTGGTAATGCGGGGGTTGCGGATGAGGGCATAGTAGGCACGAAAGATGAGGGCGAATGCGTCGAGCAGGTATAACTTTTTCATGGAGACTTTGCGTGGCCGGTTTCGGCAGCCAACGGGTCAAAGTAAACTGTTTATCGGTAAGCTGCAAACGGGTTACGATGGGACACGGAAGAAATACAATAGGACGCGGATTTGCAGGATGGGAACGGATGTACGCTGATTTTTTAATCCGTGAATTCGTGGCGAAAAAAAGCCGCAGATGCACAGATTATGTTGGGTTTGCTTTTCGCATCAACCTCCATCTATCAACTACCAACTTTTTCAATCCAACATCTACTTACGATTTGGTTTTGATTCTGCCCTCTTCTGTTTCGCTGCCGGTGCTGCGTTTGCGGGCCGAAAAATTGGTTTTGCCAAACTTCCAGTTGAACTGCAACCGCAGGCCGCGGCTTTCCCATTTGCGCAAATAGGTAAAATTCATGTTGCCAAAATCTACCTGCTGTTTCCAACGCTGGGTATTGAAAATATCATACATCGTTACCCGAACATTCCATTTGCCATTGAGCCAGCTTTTAGATACGCCAGCATCAACACTGCCCAGCCATGAAGTGCGAAACAATGCATCGCTGGTACCACTGTTTCCCCAGCTGCTGAGTTGCAGTTTCCATTCTTTTGGCAGCGAAAAACTTTGCTGTGTGTACCAGCCCATACCCCATGCCCGGTTATCAATATTTCCTTCCGGTATTTGCCCGGCATATTGGTTGTAAAAAACGTTGACGCTGTTGTAACTAAACCACCATTTTGTTAGTGGCAAACCCAGACTGGTGTTGGCAAACCAGTTGTGTTGTGTACCAATATTGTAGGGTGTTGCAGTGGTTAGTTCACCATTTTGCTCACTCACTGTTTGAAAATAACTGCCGGTATGGCTGTAGCCAATGGTTACATCCAACGCTCCACGATAATTGTAATTCAGCTCTACATTGCTGAGGTACGATGGCCGTAAAAAAGGATTGCCTTTTTCACTCGTGTAGTTGTCATAAATGTTTTCGAAAGGATTGAGATCCTGATACGAAGGGCGGTTGATGCGGCGGCTGGCATTGAGGCCTATGCTGTTGTTATCGTTGATGGCATACCGCACAAACAACGACGGAAACAAATTGAGATACTGTGTATCGGGCTTTGGATTGATGTCGCCCTTGAGGTTGATGCTACGGCCGGAAATATTGGTGGCTTCTGCTCTTATGCCGGCCTGCATTTGCCATTTACCCATTGTTTTTTTCAGGTTGAGATAGGCAGCATAAATATCTTCCCGATAGGTAAAATCATTGCTGCGTCCGGTATCGGGTTGTAGTTGTGTATTTTGCCAAATGGCTGCTTGCATATCGTTGTTGGTGGCCGACTGTACCAGCTTGGCGCCGGTTTCCAGTTGTAGTTTCCACGGTTGTATGGTGCGGCTGTAATCGGCTTTGATAGCGTAAATGTGAATGCTTGTTTGTACCCGCTGCTGGTTGGCCGTGTAGCCATAAGGCTGACCATTTTTATTGATGAGGTCTGTTTCAATATTGCCTGTATTGCGATTGTTGAAACGGGTGTAATCAGCATCTATATTCCACTCGGCGCCGCTGGTATCTTGCCAGCGATAGTTGAGATTGATGCCATGGCTGACAGTGCGGAAAGTATTGCTGTTTTGTGTACGTAAAGCCGAGTCCGTTATGCCATTGGATTGAATGAACGTAGTGCCGGGTGTTTGCATCGGATTGTGATAATCGTTGCCTTTGAGCAGCAGCCCGAACGTATTCTTTTTATTGATATAATAATCAGCGCCTAACCGCAGGTTGAAGCTTTGACCACGGTCTATATCAAGGGTATTATTTAAGAATTGCTTTTGCACTAATCCAGTGTTGATTTGTCGTTCAATGCTGCCTGTGGTGTGTTGCAGGTTGTTGTTGTATGCAAGGTTGCCATACAGGTTCAGTTTGTCTTTTCTATAGTTCAGGTTAGAAGAGATGCTGGCCCTGTAGTGTTGTGCCTGTGTGTAAGAGCTGTTGGCATTGCCATTGAGGCCGGTTTGTGTGTTTCGTTTTAGCCGGATGTTGATGATGCCCGCATTGCCTTGGGCATCGTATTTACCCGAAGGGTTGCTGATGAGTTCAATGGTAGCAATGATAGACGCCGGCGTAGCCTTCAGCCAGTTGGCCAAATCACGTTCGCTGAGTTGGGTAGGCCGTCCGTCTATCATGACGAGCACACCGCTTTTGCCACTCATGTTGATGGTTTCATCGTTGCTGATGTTTACGCCCGGTGCTTTTTGCAAGGCTTCAAACACAGTACCGCCACTGCTTACGATGTCGTTTTGTATGTTGAGCACCGTTTTATCTGCTTGTTTTTCTACCAGTGGTTTATTGGCTTTTACCACTACCTGCTGCAAGGTTTGTTGGGTTTGTTCTTTCAGCACTATGTTTTCTGTTTGTGCGGTGCCGTCGGCATTTTTCACCAGCAGGCCAAGCACTGTTATGGTTTGGCCGGCAGGCACACGGCACCACTGCAGTGGGTGCAGGGTTATTTGCCACAGGTTATTGCCCACCCGTTGCAAAGCAGCACCGGGTACTGGTTGTGTAAACTGTAGCTGCGCCGCAGGTGTGTATTGAAAGGGATTGGCTTCGGTGCCTGCACCCATCCACAGGTACAAGCCGCTGGTTTGGTTGAGCAGCCCGCTACTGCGGGTGTCGGTACTGGCATTGAGGTTAAAATACACCGTGATGCTATCGCTGAAGCGGGCATTCATGGGCGAATAAGTGGCTACCTGTGCATGTGCAACATAGGTAAGCAACAACAGCGTGGTTACAGTGGCAATGAATTTCATAGCGGGGGGAGCGATTTTGGAAGTGCGATTTGAAAAACCAAATGTTGCTCCAATGCCGTTGCCCGTCGCCTCAATACCTGTTTTGATACCTGTTCAGTTGGTCTCAAATCATATTCCCAACATTTGAGACCTCCGCCAAACGGCCTGTTTACAGCGACTTTAGCCAGTCGCTGGGGCTTTTGCCCGTATGCTTTTGAAAGGCCCGGTTGAAAGTGGCTTTGCTATTGAAACCGCATTCGTAGGCCAGTGATAATAGCGTTTGCAGTTTGTGCTCGCCGGCAGCCATTTTAGCTTTTACGGCTTCTACGCGGTAATGATTTACAAAGTCGTTGAAGTTTTTGCCAAAGCCCTGATTGATAATTTTACTCAATTGCGATGGATTGGTTTGCAACTGTCGGGCCAGTATGAGCAAACTGAGTTCGGCATCTTCGTAGGCTTTTTCCTCCTGCATCAGCTGGGTAATTTTTGCGGTCCATTCTTCCATTGGAAAATTCGTTTCCAGGGGCTGGCTTTTGGCAGGAGTTACTTCTATGTAGGCAATGTCTTCTACTAGTGTCGACGCACCGTTGTTGGCCGGCTCTACATGGGTTGCCAACAGCTTCATGGGTGTATTGCTGAGTAGGTTGGCTTCAAAAGCAATGTGCGTTTCTACTGCATTGCTGTAGCCGGTGATGGCGATGTAGTAAAAGATGAGTGCAAATGACAGATAGTACCACCAGCTACCGGTGTAATGCAGCGGAAAAAAATTTCCCAATACTTCAAACAACACGGTGATGAGCAAAAACGACAGAAATGCCAGTAGAAAATTGCGTATCCACCGAAAACGCAACACATCGGCGAAGCTGACCAGTTGCTGCATCAGCTGCCGGTACAACCGGTAATACCGCAGGGCCATCACGAAGTAAATAACCATCGATAAAAAACCCGGTATCTGTGCAAAGTTGCTGAAGTCGGGGTCGGTACCAGCTACAATTGACTGGTCTGTTGAAATCACATTATCGGCAATGAAAATAAAAACCTGAATGGCCAGATAGATGGCTGCCGGTATAAAATGCCAGTATTGCTTGCCCTTCAATTGAAAGGATGGATTGAGCAAAGACTGTACATACATCCACATCACCGGGCCCATAGCCCAGCTCATATTGGTGGGTGTGTACAGTAAAATATCTCTATACGGTTGATTGTCGTACCAGCCGGCAAAGCCCAGCATCCACGGAGATATAAACAGTACGCTTAACAACAGGTATACTGCCAGCCAGGCATAGCTTTTGTTGTCTGTAACTACACTTTTGCGCCAGCACGGGGCAGCGTACACCAAACCATGCACAAAAAAAATAAGCAGTAACGAAGAATAAAAGTTGAAGTCGAATTGCACAAATACATTTTAAATGATGGCTGATTGCGAAACAACACGGCACCATCTTACTTTTTTGAGTTGGTATGGTGTGCTGTTGCTTTACAACCAATGGTGGTTTTAGTTGTGCTACACCCAATCCAAACTTTTACCAATGGCTTTTTGCCAACGTAAGTGCAGGTGATGTCGCAAGTCTTGATCCATGGCTGGCTGCCAGCGTTTGTTGATTTGATGATTGGCTTTTAAATCTTCTATACTTTTCCAATAGCCCGAAGCAAGGCCAGCTGCATAAGCAGCACCCAGGCAGGTGGTTTCATTTACCATCGGTACTTGTACAGGCACATGCACCATATCGGCCTGAAACTGCATGAGCAAATTATTGGCCGTCATACCACCGTCTACATTCAGTGCATCGAGGGTAATGCCGCTGTCGGCCTGCATGGCCAGCAGCACATCCAGTGTTTGATAGGCAGTAGCTTCAAGTACGGCACGGGCTATATGCGCCTTGGTGGCAAAGCCCGTGAGTCCGGTAATAACCCCTCTGGCATCGGCCCGCCAATAGGGCGCATATAAGCCACTGAATGCCGGCACAAAATAGACGTCGCCGTTGTCGGGTACGCTGGCCGCCAGCGTTTCTATGTCGCTGCTTTTGTCAATAATGCCGAGGTTGTCGCGGCACCATTGTACCAGCGATCCGGTCATAGCAATGCTGCCTTCCAATGCATAATGCACAGGCTGCTGGCCCAGCTTGTAGGCTACTGTGGTGAGCAGGCCCTTGGTGCTGGGTACTATTTTTTCGCCGGTGTTCATGAGCATAAAGCAACCGGTGCCGTAGGTGTTTTTTGCCTGGCCGGGTTCAAAGCAGGTTTGGCCCACCAATGCGGCTTGTTGGTCGCCCAACACACCCATAATATTGATGCCTTTGAAAGCTCCTTGTTGTATAGTGCCGAAGTAGCCGGAGCTGGGCACAATCTGCGGCAGCATTTGGCGGGGAATATTGAGTGTTTGTAAAATATCGTCGTCCCAATCCAGCGTTTCCAAATGCATGAGCTGGGTGCGGCTGGCATTGGTTACATCGGTTTTATGTTCGCCGGTTTCCTTCCACAGCAGCCATGTATCGATGTTGCCAAACAAGGCATCGCCGTTTTCGGCAGCCTGCTGCAATCCATGTACGTTATCGAGCAGCCATTTCAGTTTTAATGAACTGAAGTAGGTGGCAAAAGGTAAACCTGTTTTTTGCTGCCAGGCATTGTGGCCCAGCTGTTCGTTCAGCTGTTTTACCAAATGTTCGGTGCGGGTATCTTGCCATACAATGGCGTTGTAGTAAGGCTTACCCGTATGCTTGTTCCACACCACGGTGGTTTCTCGTTGGTTGGTAATGCCAATGGCCGCAATATCTGTTGCCAGCAAGCCGTTGGTTATGAGGGCTTCTGCAGTTACAAGTTTTACTTTGCTGGCTATTTCTTCGGGGTCGTGTTCTACCCAACCTGGCTGCGGAAAAATTTGCTGGTGTTCTTGCTGGGCACTGGCTACAATATTGCCCCCCATATCAAACACCATAAATCTGCTGGACGTGGTTCCCTGATCAATTGCTGCAACATACCGCATAGCCTATCGTTTTTTCTTTTAGAGAAAGAAAGATAGGGAAAACAATGGCGGGAAAAATGCCGGCTGATGTGCCGCATCAATCATCCATAATATCGGCGAGGGTTTTCTTTTCGAGCACACCCAAAATGGCGTCTCTTGCTTCGGCCATTACACCCTTGAGGCCGCAGTGTTTTTCATTGCAACCATCGCAGGGTTCGTAAAAGTGCAGGCTCACACAGCTGAGCATGGCAATGGGCCCGTCTACCAGTCGAATGATAGTTGCCAGTTTGATGCGGGAAGGATGCTTGGCCAATTCATAACCGCCATTGCGGCCACGATGGCTGATGAGCAAGCCTTCTTGTTTCAGTTCGTGCAAAATGTTTTCAAGAAAACGAAGTGGTATCCCTTTTTCTTCGGCAATGAGCGGAATGAGCGTTGGTCCTTTTCCGTAATTAACAGCCAGTTTCGACAATGCCTGAAGGGCGTATTTTGTTTTTTGAGAAAGCATAATGGTAAGCGCTGTACACAAAGCTACTGTTAATTCTCCTGTATATTGTTCACTTTTCGGGTGAACAATTATATTTGCTCATCAAACCGTATCAATCATGAGCTTAAGACTTGGCGACATAGCCCCCGACTTTAATGCCAAAACCAGTGTTGGCGATATCAATTTTTACGAATACCTCGGCAGCAGCTGGGGCATCTTATTCAGCCACCCGGCAGATTACACTCCTGTGTGCACCACCGAGCTGGGCCGTACCGCACAGCTGGCCGATGAGTTTGCCAAGCGCAACGTAAAGGTGTTGGCCGTGAGTGTTGATGATCTGGAAAAACACAAAGGCTGGATTGGCGACATCAACGAAACGCAGCACACCAATGTGCAGTTTCCCATCATTGCCGATGAAGACCGCAACGTGGCTACTTTGTACGACATGATTCACCCCAATGCCAGCGAAAACTTTACTGTTCGCAGCCTGTTCATCATTGGCCCAGATAAAAAGGTGAAACTCATCATTACCTACCCTGCCAGCACAGGCCGCAATTTTGTAGAAGTACTGCGGGTAGTAGACAGCCTGCAACTGACCGCACAATACAGCGTGGCTACACCAGCCGATTGGAAAGATGGTGAAGATGTAATTGTGGTGCCTTCTATCAGCACAGCAGATGCCATTAAAAAGTTTGACAAAGGTGTGACCGAAATAAAACCTTACCTGCGGTATACACCTCAGCCCAATAAATAATCCATCACATCCCACGCACACATTAAGCAAAGCCGATACTGGAAACAGTTCGGCTTTTTTAATGCAAGCCCATGAGTTTTATCATATCAACGTGGTATTTTGGACAAGTACTTTTATGCCCTCTTAGATACTATCACCAAATGATCATATTATGTTCCAATTTTTAAAAGATTTGCTCTACCCCACTGCCGACCCCACCACCGCACAAACCATTGTATTTGTAGCTGCTGCTGTTACCGGCGGCGTGTTGCTTGGCCGCCTCAAAGTAGCCAAGGTAGGCATCGGTGCTGCCGGTGTATTATTTGTAGGCTTGCTTATGGGCCACCTCGGTTACGGCCTGCATACCGAAACCATGCATTATATCAGAGACTTTGGCCTCATCTTGTTTGTATATGCTGTGGGCCTGCAAGTGGGCCCATCTTTTTTTGCATCACTCAAAAAAGACGGGCTGGTGATGAATGGCATTGCCGTAACAGCCGTGTTCATCAGCTTTTTGGTGGCATGGATTATTATGCGCAGCACTGGTACTACTGCCGAAAATATGGCAGGCATTATGACTGGCGCCGTTACCAATACACCCAGCCTTGGTGCTGCAAAAAGTGTGCTGAAAGAAGTAGCGGCTGTAAAACAAGGCACCTATGCCGACCCCGCCAACGGGTATGCCATTGCCTACCCCTTTGGTGCCGTGGGCGAAATTTTGCTCATCATTCTTTTCATGAAAATTTTTAAAGTAAAAGTGAAAGATGAGCAACAGCGGTTTGAAGAAAAACGACAGAAAGACTACCCGCACCCCAGTGTGGTAAAATGCCGGGTAACCAACCCCAACGCTTTTGGCAAAACCCTGGGCGAACTGCTGAACAAAGAGAGCCTGAAAGATGTGATTGTAACCCGCATCAAATGCAGCGGTACTACCAAAGTGAGTACACCCACTGCTGATACAGTACTGAAAGAAAGAGACGTGCTGATGCTGGTGGGCCTGCCCGATGATGTAGATGTGGTGGTAACCATGCTGGGCCGTGTAAGTACCGACAACTTCATTACCAGTGATGAAGAAATTGAAAGCCGCGACATTACCGTTACCAAAAACAACGCTACACAAAAGTCGTTGGCGCAACTCAATATGGAGTCGGCATACGGTGTAAAAGTCACCCGCATTTTCAGGGGTGGTATGGAGCTGATAGCCACCCGAGATTTTGTGGTGCACATGGGCGATACGCTGCGTGTGGTAGGCCCTGTGAGTGAGTTGAAAAGTGCAGAACAATTTTTGGGCAATAGCCGCCACCGCTTAGCAGAACCTGAGCTGGCCACCATTTTTGTAGGCATCATTCTCGGTCTCATTTTGGGCTCCATTCCACTGGCTATACCAGGCCTGCCCGTACCGGTAAAACTGGGTATTGCCGCAGGTCCGTTGCTGGTGGCCATCTTCATTAGCCGCTATGGTGGTGTAGCGCATTTGCACAGCTACATGAACCAAAGTGCCGCCTGGTTTATGCGGGATTTTGGTATTGCTCTGTTTTTTGCAGCCGTGGGTATCAACGCCGGTAAAACCTTGTACGAAAGCTTTATGGCCAACAATGGCTGGTGGTGGTTGCTGTATGGCATGGCCATTACTTCCATCCCTGTCATTTTTATAGCGCTGGTAGGCAGGCTCGTTTTCAAAATCAACTTTTTGCAAATAGCTGGTATGATTGGCGGCACTTACACCAGCCCGCCTACACTGGCGTTTTGCAATGGTTATTTCAAAGGCGATGTACCGGCTCAGGCTTACGCCACCGTGTATCCGCTGGTAACCATTGCCCGCATTTTGGCCGCCCAATTATTTATTCTCTTGTTTTTACAATAGCCGGTATGCTTGCCAGGCAAACCCAAACACCTGTCGGTCATTTCCGGCAGGTGTTTTTTTTATGAGAGCATACTGGTTCTGTTAATTTCTTGACCGCATTGGCACCGCTGGTTAAATTTGTGCCATGCGTATAGTATGGATATGTATGGTGAGCTGCCTGCTGAGCAGCACAGCCTGGGGGCAGGATGCACAACAGCTGCACGAAAACGGTGTGCGGTACCTGCAGCAAAATGATTACGGCAATGCCATAATTGTATTGAAAAAAGCGGCCGAACTGGAACCAGCCAATACCGAAATCGTCAACGATTTGGGCTTTGCCTATTTTTTGGCCGGCCAGTACAAAGTGGGCTACGATTTGATGCGCCCCATGGCCGAATCGAAAAATGCCGACGACCGTACTTATCAAATTACCTGTATGCTGCTGCGGGGTGGCCGCAACATTAAAGAAGCCGAACTGGTATACCGCATTGGCTTGCAAACCTTTCCCAAAAGTGGTGCCTTGTATGCCGACTATGGTGAGTTTTTAGAACTGGTACAGCCCGGCGCCAATGCTGGTATTGTGTATTGGGAAAAAGGCATTCAATACGACCCGGCTTATCCCGGCAATTACTACCACGCAGCCCGGTACTATGCAGAGCAAAACGATCATTTTTGGGCCGTGATATACGGTGAGATTTTTGTGAACATGGAAAGCTACACCACCCGTACTGTGGAAACCAAAAACATTATGTACGACAGCTACAAACGCTTGTTTGCTTTTGGGTTGGAAGCCAGCAAAACCGCTTCGCCTTTTCAGCAGGAAGCGTCGAAAATGCTGCTGAAACAAGAGCCGCTGGCGAGCAATGGCATCAACCCCGAAATACTGACGGCCATGCGTACCCGCTTTTTGCTCGATTGGTACAATAGCCCTTTGGCGGCCCGGTTTCCATTCAAAATATTTGAACACCAGCGCCAATTGCTGCAAGAAGGGGTGTTTGATGCATACAACCAATGGCTGTTTGGCAGCGTGGCCAATTTGAATGCCTTCCAAAACTGGACCAAAACACATCCTGATGAGTATGTGAGTTTCAACCAGTTTCAGCGTAATAAGCTGTTCAAAATGGCCGAAGGCCAATATTACCATTAAGTCATCAACCCTATTGGGGCATCTTTTTTGGTGAACAAAAGCAAGGCAATTTTTGTCTTGCTTTTTTATTCTAATCATCTAAAACAATTAAACGTTTATGAAGAATCAAGCATTGACTGCTTTATTGGCCGCCGGCTTGCTGATGACCGCCTGCCAAAGCGCCCCCGAAGCCGACAGCGCCAACACCGGCGAAGCCACCGCTGCAGCCACCGGTACAGGTAGCACTTTTACCGTAGATACTGTAGGCAGCTCCATTGGCTGGATTGGTACCAAGCAAAATGGCCAACACAACGGTACATTCATGCTCAGCGGCGGTAGCCTTACTATCGACAGCAACAACAACATTGCCAGTGGTTCATTTACCATCAATATCGGTTCGCTCAATGTGCTCGACCTGCAGGGCGAAGACAAGGGCAAACTGGAAGGCCACCTCAAGAGCCCCGACTTTTTTGATGCCGCTACTTTTCCTGGTGCCAGGTTTGACATTGCCAGCGTAGCAGTTTATGATTCTGCCACAGCTACCAGCAAACTGGCTGGTGCCACGCATATCATTACAGGCAATCTCACTTTAAAAGACTCTACCAAAAGCATTGCTTTTCCTGCCATCGTTAGCATCGATTCGGCCAGTGTAAGTACAACTGCCGATTTCAACATCGACCGTACGCTGTGGGGCATGAACTACAAAGGACCCAACAATCCTGCCGATTGGTTCATTAAAAAAGATGTAAACCTGAAGCTCAACATCAAAGCCAAGAAGGCCCAATAAGTAGCGCTATAACAGCAGTAAAAAGACCATCGTTTGTGAAACGGTGGTCTTTTTATTTTTTACAACTGTTGCATTAACCATCGGTTATCAGAAAAGTGCCTGCAATTGCTGGTGCTTTCGTTCAATTCCCCGAATTTTCAGCCTTAAACGATTGCCCCATGACGACGAATGGCTTGCCTACCCGCCTGTTTGATTTATTGCCCCATCGCCTGGAACGATTTGGAGATAACACCCTGCTGGCGGCAAAAGAAAATGGTGACTGGAAAACGTATTCAACCCAACAGGTTCAGGAAATAATTGATACGCTGAGTGCCAACCTGCTGAGCCTTGGCCTGAGTGCAGGCGATTACAGCCCAACAGGTGCCGATAAAGTAGCCATGCTAAGTGCCAACCGCCCCGAGTGGGTGTTTGTCGATTTGGCTTGTCAACAAGCCGGGTTGATTCTTTGCCCTATTTATCCTACCACAAATCCACGTGAGTTAGAATTTATTTTCAACGACGCTGAGGTAAAATGTGTGTTTGCCGGTTCGGAAGATTTGTATGAAAAAATCATCAGTGTATCGCCGCATGTGCCATCGCTCAAACATATTTTTTGCTTTGATGAAGTAACAGGTGCTGCCTGCTGGACACAGCTACAGCAGCCGCCCACATCAGCAGCAGCCGCTGCTTTGCAACAAGCCAAGCAAGCCATACAACCGTATCATTTGGCTACCATTATTTACACCAGTGGCACCACCGGTGTTCCCAAGGGTGTAATGCTGTCGCACCACAATATTCTGAGCAATGTTTTTAACTCGGCCAAGAGCTTTCCATTCGATAATCAGCCCGGCAAAAAGGTGTTGAGTTTTTTGCCACTCAACCACATTTTCGAACGGATGATTACGTACATCTACACTTTGAGTGGTATTAGCATTTACTATGCCGAAAGCCTTGAAACCATTGGCGAAAACCTGAAGGAAGTACAACCCACCGGCTTCACCACTGTGCCCCGGTTATTAGAAAAAGTGTTCGAAAAAATTATGGCCAAAGGACAGGAGCTTAGCGGCACTAAACGCAAGCTGTTTAACTGGGCTGTTGATTTGGGTTTGCAATACGACAACCTGCAATCAAAAGGCTTGCTGTACAACGTGCAGCTGAAACTGGCCAACAAACTCATTTTTAGTAAATGGCGTGAAGGGCTCGGTGGCAATATTGAGTTCATCATTACCGGTGGTGCCGCTTGCCAGGAGCGATTGCTGCGCATTTTTAATGCGGGAGGCATTCCGGTGTTTGAAGGCTATGGCCCCACCGAAAACAGCCCGGTGATTTCTGTTAACCGCCGCATGGAAGGCCAAACCAAATTTGGCACCGTGGGCCCCATTATTGAAGGGCAGGAAGTAAAGCTGGCTGAAGACGGCGAAATATTGGTAAAAGGCCCAAGTGTAATGCAGGGCTATTATAAACGCCCCGATCTCACGGCCGAAACCATTCAGGACGGATGGCTGCTGACCGGCGATATTGGTGTGTGGGAAGAAGTGAAAGGCATTCGTTTTTTAAAAATTACCGATAGAAAGAAAGAGCTGTTTAAAACCAGCGGTGGTAAATACGTGGCGCCCCAGCCCTTGGAAAACAAGTTGAAAGAATCGCCATTCATAGAGCAAATAATGATTGTGGGTGCCGAACGAAAATTTGTAGGTGCGTTGATTGTACCGGGCTTCCCCACGCTGCGGGAGTGGATGCGGCACCAGGGCATTGCCTTTACCAATCCGGATGAAGCCATCCGCCACCCAAAAGTGTTGGCACATTACCAGCAATTGGTAGAAACCTTCAACACATTTTTTAACCATGTAGAACAGGTGAAAAAGTTTGAACTGCTGCCACAAGAGTGGACCATTGATACCGGCGAACTCACCCCAACGTTGAAGATTAAACGGAAAGTGGTGATGGAAAAATACAAGGACGCTATTGAGCGGATTTACGAATAATGACCATAATGGCTCGTTTTCAGGCTGAATTGCAGGTGCAGTTCAGCCTTTTTTTATGCTCGATTGTGCCCGGTGTACACAAAGATCAACGCACAAATAAGAATGTGTAAACACCGGTTTTTCAATTGTTTAGGCCGTTTTGAGGCAGCCTCATTCTTATTTTTTTGCGAATGGCGGGCATTTACCAAAGGGTAAAATTTTACCGTAAAAACATTAATGTTGTAACAAGTTGTGCAAAAGTTGTTAATTTCGTTTGGTACTTTTCAAACCCATGAAGAAAAAATCTCCGGCAATTATCCTTTTGATAATGCTGCTGTGGTGCGGTTTCGCATACAGTCAGCCCAACTCTGCTATTGTTTCCACTGCCGCCGGCTGCGATACCATAAACTATCCCATACCTGCAGCGTGGAGCCGGGCCAACTACACCATCATCGACGGGGCCAACACCGGATATCGTACCGGTACAAACACATACGGCGACAAGGAAAAAGCCCATTTTTTCGATTTGTCGGCTACGGCCAACACCTACATTACCCGTTGTTACATACAGTTTGCCAAAGCCAATAGCATCAACCAGGCGGGGCTCAACAAAACCATCAATATCAAGGTGTACGATGGTACCAGCAATACGCCGGGAGCATTGCTCGGTTCTACCAGTACTACCCTCGAAAACATTCGGATAGATGTGCAACTGAATGATAAAACCGACATTTATTTTCCGGCAGCCATTGCCTTGCCTGCTTCCAAAAAGTTCTTTTTGGCAGTAGATTATTCTACGCTCAGCTGGCCAAGCGATTCATTGTCTATATACTCCTCCTTATCGGGCCGTACGCCCAATTATGCATGGGAAAAATGGTCGGACAACAGCTGGAACACTGTGACTTCTGAATCGGGTCTTTCGTTGAGCCTGTACATGAACCCATTTGTAAGTACCAATACTACCTGCCAACTGGTACAGCCGGTAACTATGGGTCAGTTTAGTGGTATCCTTAGCAGCAAAGGACACGAGCTGAGCTGGCAAACATTGTCTGAACTCAACAACAAAGGTTTTTACATACAATATTCCGCCAACGGGCAGCAGTTTGAATCGGTTGGATTTGTGCCCTCTAAGGCCATATCTGGCAACAGCACCCAACCCATTCAGTACACATTTACTTACCAACCCAATGCTGCTACTCAGCAAAGCCACTACCGGCTGATGCAGGTAGATGTAGACGGCAAAACCAGCTACAGCAAGCAAATAGCGCTGCGCAATTCAGCATTGAGCACCGGCATTATTGCCCGCATGGTAAATACAGCTGGCAGCGGCGTACTACAAGTTGGTTTTAGTAAAAGCACCACCGGAAATACACAGGTAAGAACCATAGATGCTACGGGCAGAGTAATGCTGCAACAAAACGTAGCTGCCAATTCGCTGCAAACCAGCATCAACACCAGCAAGCTGGCAAAAGGTTTGTACGTGTTGCAAATAGTAAACGAACAAGGACAATTGATTGATACTGAAAAATTCTGGATACAATAAGCGTACCTGCGGCTGAATAACCCACAGCCAACCTGGTAACCCTTTCGAAACCTTGGCCCTTAACAAGTACCCAAAAGAAAGGAAAGCTTATGTTTACCCAAACCGGGCGTACACCCCTGCCAGCAGGAGCGTTATGCCACAACACAGGAAAGAAATACAGCCTTTTTGCGCTGTTGTTAGCCATTGGTCTGTTTGGCCAGTTGGCTGTTTTTGCACAATTAAATACAGGAGACGACCAGAACCGCGGATTTGAAGACGGACCTACTTCTACCAACTGGATTGGTAGCGGAACTGGCTCTTGGTCCATTGAAGGAACGGCCCCAAGAACAGGACTCTATAGTGCATACATTACCACAAACAATACCGGAGGATGGTATATAAGAAACAGCACTCAATCCGTTAATGTGCCCAATAATCAGTACTTCCATGTTCTGGCATGGGCTAGAAGAGGAGCAAGTTCAAGTGCTGCTAGAATACAGCTTGGTTCTAGATTTAATACAAATGATGCTACCGGTACTACTGTCACAACTTTATCAGAAACCTACCAACGGTTTATTTACAATAGGCTAAACAATTTAGGAAGCACTCAGGTTGCCATACCCCGTCTTCGTTCTTTTTCGAACTCTGGTGGTACATCTGTTGAAGTATATTTTGACGATATAGTTACATACACAAGTAACAACAGTACTACAGACGTTACAAGACCCAATGCACCATCATGTTTTATAGTGTCAAGTATGGGCGTAGCTGGTATTGGTTTTTCTTGGACAAACGGAACCGACCCTGGGACCAATCCAACCGGTGTGCGTGGTACATTAATTTTACGTTCGACTAATACAAAAGCTGTTACACCTGTACTCGACCACCAAGCTACCTACACAACAACAAACATCGCCACAGACGGCGTTACTCAATTGCCTTCAGCAAACCTTCCTCAGGATGATTGGACTGTGATTGGAAACGTAGCCAATGGCACCACAAATTTCGTTGACAATACAGCATCTTTATATACTTCCTACAGGTATGCAGTTATACATTACGACTTGGCTTTAAATTATTCAACTGCTACCGTTCTTGATATTACTCCGCCTCGCATATCTCAAAGTGTGGCCAACTTAACAAGACCAACCGGTGGTACTTTTCAACCGGGAGACTCCGTTGAAATTAAAGTTACTGTAGACTATGCGGTTGCTACCCCCATCTACAATGTAAAAACCAGGATTTATGTCGATCCAAACCTTACCTACAAGAGTAACTCTATGCGGGTGAAGGATAACAAAGGATTTAATTTCAGTGATCCTACAGCTCCAAGTGCATCATGTAGCGGCACAGCTTACACCGGTGCCTCGGGTAATATTAGCGGACTCCTTGATGGCCCCTTAACTGATATGGGTGTGTATAATGCGATAGGCAGATATGCTGACATAATGTTGGGAGAGAGACCAACGGCTTCCACAATTACTGCATTAGAAACAGGTGTGGGCAACAAATGGGGCGGTAGAATCATAGGGAACGGAGGGGGTACAACAATACCCACTTATTACAATGTCCGCTCTATTGTGGTGGCATCAATTGTTGTCATCATTCCATCAACTGCAGCTGTTGGAGAAGTGTATGATATATCCTCAACAACATTTTATAGCCACACAGAAAATGCTTCGCTGGCCCAATTATTAACCTTCAACGTAAACAGCACTGAAAATAGCGACCTGTTTACCCAAATTGTTGTAAGTGACCCCGCTTTACCGGCATCTTACACCAGCCGTGGGGCAAACTTATTTAGCGCCTTTGATAATGGTACATTTGGTGGTGGTACAAATATCGATGGACCAGGTTTGTTAGGTAGTTCTGCACTTACAAAAACAATCATGGCTACAGGCGCACCCGGCGATGGCTTTTATGCTATTGCCAAAAATAGTGCTGGTGTACAAACACAAACAAGTAACGCTGTTGCTATTAACTCTGGGGACCGTGTATTCACCCACTGGTACATTAGTGGCGACCATACTGGCACCACCGATGCTATTGGTAACAATGCTGTAGCTACTCCAGACTCAGGTGGCTATATGCTCATTGTCAACTCTGATTATGTACCCACAAGAGTGGTTGAGCAAACCATTTCTGGATTGTGCCCCGGTACCTTTTACAATTTCAAAGCATGGTTTAAAAACGTTTGTCCCAGCTGCGGTGTCAACTCCAATTTAAGTTCAAATATCAGAGATGCCAATAGTGGTGTACCAAATTCAGCAACGGATCCACGCAGGCAGGGTGTTAAACCCAGTCTTACATTTGATGTAAACAATCAGGCTTACTACACCACAGGCCCAATTGATATTAGTGATCAATGGATACAAAAGCAATTCGTGTTTGCAACGGGTGCCAGTTCTGGTGATTTTACTTTTAGTATCCGCAACAATGCCCCCGGTGGAGATGGTAACGACTGGGCGATTGATGATATCAGCATCATAACACGTGGGCCAAGTGCCAGTGTAAACGTAGATGCCGATCCGGTTATCGATCCGGAACCAACGGCATTCTGTATCGGGCAGCGTTTTCAGGTTTTGGGCAACTGGATAGAATCTACCGGAAGCTTTACTCAATATGATGCATACCAATTTCAATGGTCGTATAACTCCAACGGCCCTTGGAATGCTATTGGACCTGTAATGGAATTGACGACTCCAAATGATCCATTCAATCCTGCCAATGGCCGGATTGATTCCATCATCAGCGACCAGTTCACCGATGCCAACAGGGAAGTTTATTTCAGGGTGGTTATTGCAACGCAGCCATCCAACATTTCGTTAGCAGATGCAGCGCCTTGCCAGGTAACAGCATATAATAGTTCTGTTATTCGAATTGGCACCTGTGTGCTCCCCATTAAACTGTTGCGGTTCAAAGCAGCATCGTTTGGCCAGCAGGTATTGCTCAACTGGGCTTCTGCAGATATCGACAGGTTACAACATTTCATTATTGAGCGAAGCACCAATGGCGTTGACTTCACACCGGTTTCTACAGTTGATCCTAAAAGCTATGTACGCCAGTACCAGTATCAATTAACAGACCTGCCCAATACAAATGCCGATCAGCTTTGGTACCGGCTAAAAATGGTACACATGAACAATGAAATAACTTACTCAGCTATTGAAATGGTCGGTTGGAAAAAATCGGTTGTGTCTGTGAATATTCAACCCAATCCGGCCAGAGATGTAGTGCAATTAAATTGGTCGGGCGTAAAGCCAAATCAAAAAATGAAGTTGAGTATTTCAAATGCTACCGGCACCATTATACATACACAATCCATGACCATTCAACAAGGACCTACGCAGCAACTTCGCCTACCGGCAAACATGAGTGCGGGCTTATATTTTGTACATGTAGAAGATAACGTTAGCGGATTTAAGCAGTCTATAAAATTGAATAAGTTATAACCAAGACATTTTCAATAGGGTTTGTTTTAGCATCAAAAAAAGCTCAGGTGTCTGAGCTTTTTTTATTGTTTCAATGTTGGTGTGCATCGCCAGGTTGTATGATTTTAAAACCTGTTTTTTTCTTCGATTCATCTACAATTCTTTTAGCATCGTCCAGCAACTTTTTGGCATCATATACAATACCATCTTTGATGGTATACTTCACACCGCCCTTTCTTATAATTTGATTATCCGCCGTTAATTCGATAGCTCCGGTGCCGTACAACACTTGTAAATTTTTTAGCGGATTGGCATCTACCAAAACAATATCTGCCAGCTTTCCTTCTTCCAGTGTTCCTAAATCTTTTTCGGCACCCAAAGCTTGTGCACCAAATAAAGTAGCAGAACGAATAACTTCTAATGGATGAAAACCCGCTTCCCGCAAGAGTTCCAGCTCACGGATGTATCCAAAGCCATAGGTCTGGTAAATGAATCCGTTGTCTGATCCTGTAGTTACTCGGCCACCTCTGTTTTTGTATTCATTTACAAATGTCATCCACAACTGATAATTTTTCTTCCATGCCACTTCCTGTTCTGTTCCCCAATTGAACCAAAACGAACCATGGCTAATTCTGCTCGGTTCGAAGAATTTCCATAGTGATGGCAGGGTATAATACTCATGCCACTCGGCCCGTCGGGCTCTTTGTAAGTCTCTTGTGGCATCATATATATTAAAAGTTGGGTCCAATGTAAAATCCAATGCCAACAAACGATTCATTACTTTATTCCAATGGTCGCTATATGGTGCAGCCGCCTGCAACCACAGTTTTCCTGCTTCTTCAAAGCGGTGTTCCTCATTACTGTAATTGTAATCGAGTGGATATTGCTGAATAGTTTTGTCGGTAAACAAAGCTTCTGGCAAACCATACCAGTGCTCCATACTGGTAAGACCGGCTTCTGCGCTGTTGAGCACATTCCATCGAGCCACATCCATTTGTGCATGGTGCATACAAGAACGAAGACCTAAGCGTTTGTTTTCTCTTAGTGCCGCATCCATCACTTCTGGTCGGGCACCAAAAAACTTAATGCCATCCGCTCCTTTTTTTGCATTCTCATTTACCCAAGCCCTTGCCTGCTCTCCATTGGTGATGGGTGTTGCACTACCCTGACCGAAAGCAGTATATGCATAAATACGTGGTGCGGTAATTTTATTGTCTGCACTTTTTCTCTTTTGATCGAGTACCCACTCCAAACCATTGCCACATGAGGGTTCACGAATAGTTGTGATACCGTGAGCCATCCACAACTTGAAGACATACTCTGCTGGTGTACCTTGACCACTACCGCCTATATGGCCGTGCATATCAATAAAACCAGGCAGGGCATACATGCCTTCACAATTCATTTCCTTTCCACCAGCTTTTAATTGTACTCGTTTTGCGGGATCGTTTTTTACTCCCGGATAGCCGGCACTAGCAATGCGAACAATCCTGTTTTGCTCAATCACAATATCCATTGGCCCTTGTGCAGGTGCCCCGGTACCATTTATAATAGTTACACCACGCAAAATCAATTGGGTATACGGACCTTCCCCTTCTTTTACTTCAGGCGCCTTTGCAATGGGTTGTGCGATAATGTTGGTAGTTATCAGCAGCACAAATACAAACAACGATATTTTTTTCATATAGCATTTTTAGTTCTCCAGTTCAACAATCATTTCAATTTCAATGGCCATGCCATTGGGCAATGCATTGGTTCCAACTGCACTCCGGGCATGTTTTCCCTTTTCGCCAAACACTGCTACCATCAAATCACTGAAACCATTCATCACTTTCGGTTGATCGCCGAAAGAATCGGTACAATTCACCATACCCAGCACTTTTACAATCCGTTTCACTTTACTCAAATCGCCAATTGCCGATTTCAAAGTGGCCAGTAATTGCAATCCGGTTACTCTTGCGGCATCATATCCTTGTTCGATGGTTAACGTTGCACCGAGTTTTCCTTTTATGGTTTCGCCTTGTGCATTGGTTGGCCCATGTCCCGAAGTGTACAATACGTTTCCCACTTTCACCCATTTTACATAATTGGCAATGGGAGCCGTAGTTGGCGGTAGTGAAAAACCAAGTGCAGCAATTTTTTCTTCCGGGGTTTGTTGTGCACTTACCCTAAAACTGCTGAAAAGCAATACGAGTAAAATAAACGACATTCTCATTGGCAGATAATTTGCTAAAAGATAGGTGCAAAATGCTGCCGAAAAACAGAGAGCTAATCCTCAAAAATGAACCGCCTGAGAATTGAATATTCAAAGCCCTTTCGGGGTGTTGTAGGGGTTATTTTATTCTGAAGCGTCTGAAATCGGTCTATTTTTATTGTAAGGCGTTGTATTTCAATTGATTATGAAATACCATTCGTGCCAGCACCGGAATGACGTTTTTGGGGAGTTTTTCGCTCATTTCAGCGGTATTGGCCGAAAAAATCGGGAAAACATTTTTGCTGTCTTCCCGATGAATAAAATTTGAGCATTTGCACTATCGACCCATATATACCATCAAAATTTGAACATCGCTGGGGTTGACACCACTAATGCGGCTCGCCTGACCCAGCGTGGCCGGCTTAATTTTGTTGAATTTCTGCCGGGCTTCGTTGCTCAATGCATGTACTTTGTTGTAGTCGAAGGTTTCCGGAATCTGTAAATCCTCTAACTGCGCCATGCGGGTTACCAGTTCCTTTTCCTTTTCGATATACGTTTCGTATTTCAGCTGAATGGATGCTTGCTCCAATGCTTCTGAGTTAAACGACCGTAATGCCTCGGCAAGGCGTGGGACAGCTTTCAGCAGGTCGTCTATTTCTACATTTGGCCGCAGTAAAAGCTTTGCCGCTTTGTATTTTTCGGGAATTGGTGATGAGCCGATACGCTCGAAATAGGGATTAATTTCAGCTGGTTCTACACCAAAACTATTCATCAATTGCTTGATCTCGGAAGTTTCTTGTTGCTTTTGCTGCATGAGTTCGTACCGCTCGTCGGTAGCCAGACCCACTTTGTGGCTCATTTCGGTGAGGCGGAGATCGGCATTGTCTTGCCGGAGGAGGGTTCTAAACTCTGCCCGGCTGGTAAACATACGGTAGGGCTCATCGGTTCCCTTGTTGATAAGATCATCGATGAGGACGCCAATATATGCATCGCTGCGCTTCAGCTGGAAGGGCTCCTGCCCTTTTGCTTTGAGGTGAGCATTCATACCGGCGATCAATCCCTGACACGCAGCTTCTTCATATCCGGTAGTTCCGTTGATTTGGCCGGCAAAAAACAGGTGTTGAATCAGCTTTGTTTCGAGGGTGTAGCGTAGCTGTGTAGGTGGAAAATAGTCGTATTCGATGGCATAACCAGGTCTGAACATGCGACAATTTTCGAAACCCGGCACCATGCGGAGGGCTTTCATCTGCGTTTCTTCGGGCAAAGAGCTGCTGAATCCATTCACGTATATCTCAACGGTATTCCAACCTTCGGGTTCTACAAACAGTTGATGGCGGTCTCGTTCGGCAAAACGGCTGATTTTATCCTCGATACTGGGGCAATATCTTGGCCCGACACCCTGAATTCTGCCCTGATACATGGGGCTTTTATCGAAGCCGGTCTTCAGAATCTCGTGTACTGTTTCGTTGGTATAGGTAATCCAACAGGGTATTTGTTGCTCCGGACGAATCTTTGGGACGTTCAGATAGCAGAATCCAGTGATGGTTTCATCACCTTCCTGTCGTTCCATTTTACTGTAATCGAGGCTTCGCCCGTCTATTCTGGGTGGAGTACCCGTCTTCAAACGGTCGGCTTCAAAGCCCAACTCTACCAGTTGTTCAGTAATGCCCGTGGCTGCCGTCTCAGAAATACGGCCACCTCCTAATTGTTTTTCGCCGATATGAATAATACCATTGAGGAATGTACCACTGGTAACCACCACTGATTTAGCTTCGATATGATGGCCAAGGCCAGTAATAACGCCGTGGCAACGCCCGTCTTTTACCAGCAAAGCCTTTACCATATCCTGATAGAAGTCTACATTGGGGGTTTCTTCCAGCATTTGGCGCCAGGTAGCGGCAAACAACATGCGATCGTTTTGGGTACGGGGGCTCCACATGGCAGGGCCCTTACTCCTGTTCAGCATCCTGAACTGAATCATGCTTTTATCCGTCACAATACCACTATACCCGCCCAAAGCATCAATTTCACGCACAATCTGCCCTTTGGCAATGCCGCCCATGGCCGGGTTACAGCTCATTTGGGCTATGGTTTGCATATTCATGGTAATGAGCAACACCTTGCTACCCATATTGGCAGCTGCAGCGGCCGCCTCGCAACCGGCATGACCGGCGCCAACTACTATCACATCGTAATCTGGAAACATGCGGCAAAATTAGCCCGTGGAACCCAATAGTATTGTCGAATCCTGATGTTCCACGTGGAACAAGCCAATATTATTTGGCCGTGAGTAAAACAATTTGTTCCACGTGGAACAAACTATTGAAAAGCCGGGAATGCCGAAAGACAACGGTCTTCAGCAGCCCGCATGGCAATCACATCGTCTTTCTTTTTATCGCGGTAACCACACAAATGAAGTAAACCATGACAGGTTACCCTTACCAATTCACTTTCAAAAGAAACAATATGAAGAACAGCATTCTCTTTCACCCTATCCACAGAAATATAAATCTCTCCCACTACTGAGGAATCCTTCTTGTTTTCCCGAAGGTCAAAAGTGATAATATCGGTATAATCATCGTGATTGAGAAAACGTTGGTTGATATCAAGTAGGTACGCATCAGAACAAAACACATAATTCAGCGATGCAACCTTATGCCCTTCCTGAGTGGCCATATGAGCAATGAATCGTTTCAGTCTTTGCTTCTGGTTATAGTTGAGCCGTACATCGGCATAAGAAAAAGTGACAGCCATTTCGCTTTTGGAAAACAGGGGGTTATAGAAAGAAATACTTTTGCAAAGTAATGAACTCAATACTTAAGAAACTCTCCGAACTGGAACCCGGCGAAAAAGCTACTGTGCACTCTTTCAGCTCAAACGATATCTTTTTGAAACTGATGGAAATGGGTTGTGTGCCAGGTGAATCTTTATTGGTAGAAATGAGGGCACCACTGGGTGATCCCATCTCCATCATGATAGCTGGCTATCACCTGAGCCTGCGCCTCAGTGAAGCTGAACATATTTTGGTAGAACCTTTTGTTGCCAACTAATGTCTGTATGAAAATTGGCTTATACTTTGGTTCCTTCAATCCCATTCATAATGGCCACTTAATAGTAGCCAATATTGCACGGCACACTACTGACCTGCAGCAGGTATGGCTGGTGGTTTCTCCTCAAAATCCTTTGAAACCTTCAGGTACATTATTGAATGAATATCACCGTCTACACTTAGTGAAGCTGGCAATACAGGATGATGTACATCTGAAAGCATCAGATATTGAATTTCACCTGCCCAAACCTTCTTACACAATAGATACACTTACATATCTCAAAGAGAAATATCCGCAACACGAATTTGCCATCATCATGGGCAGTGATAGTTTACAAAACCTCCCCCACTGGAAAAACTACCAGCAACTCATAGCGGCACATTCAATTTATATTTATGAAAGACCGGGCTTCCCCATTTTGAATGAAGTAGGTGCCAATATTCATACCATAAAAGCTCCGCTATTAGATATCACTTCAACCCAGATACGGCAGTTTATACAGCAAGGTATCTCCATCCGCTACATGGTGCCCGATGCAGTAGCTACAGAAATAATGGATAATAACTATTACAAATTATAAATACATTAATATTTATAATAATGTATTTAGTGTAGCAAGAAACCCAATGCCAAACAAACCAATACGATAATTGGACTGGGCAATTTGGTAAAACTGAGTAACAAAAAAGTGCCTACCATAACTACCAAGTTGGTTATAGCAATGGTTTGAAAGGAACCAATTGAAATATCCTTCATTACATAAAATGAGGATGCAGCCATGATGCCCACCACTACTGCATTAATACCCTCTAAGCTTCTATAGACAACTGCATACTTTTTTAAGTAGTTCCAAATAGGGTAAAAAAATAAAACCAATAAAACGCTGGGCAGAAAAATAAAAACCAATCCTGCCACACATCCTACAACCTGCCACCCGGCTCCCCATTTGCGCATGGCCATACCACCATGAAAGGCAGCCACAGAAAAAACTGGTCCGGGTATGGCCCTTACCATTCCACTACCAGTAAGAAACTCTTCACTGGTCATGTACTTGTTCTCCCCTTTGGGCCGAACAACAAACTGCTCATACATAAGCGGAACAAGTACATCGCCACCACCAAATACCAAACTACCAAAACGATAAAAGTTTTCACTAAGGTTCCAAACACGATATTGTGGTTCCTGGTGACCAATACGCATCTGTTGCTTTCGGGCCCATTCAGACATAAAGCCTAATAAAACAAAAAACACGACGAAGAGCCAAATATTACCCCAAGCAATCTTTCGTTTTTTTACTTCAACCTGCGGTATACGTTTCTTACTAAAATTAGTAACAACTCCGCCGGCAACAAGAAGAACAGGAAATACCCAAGGGGTTTTGAACCATAAAAAAGTTATTGCTGCACTAACCACAGCAATAACAACTGTAATCAAATTGTGAATAGCAATTCGGCCCATACGTAAGGCGGCAAATGCTAAAAAACCAACAGCCATGGGCTGTATGAACTTGAAAATATCAGCCTCCTTGGATTCCTGATCAAAATAGTGCAACAAAAAACTAAGCAGGCTCATGAGGATACCGGCCGGCAATACCCAAATAAAAAGAGTTAACAAACCAAGGACCAAACCACCACGTTTGTAACCGATTAACGTGAGTGTTTGAGTACTACTCGCACCTGGTAGTAACTGAACAAAAGCAGTAAACTCCATCAGTTCCTGCTCTGTTACATCATGTCGCTTTTGTACAAAACGACGAACCATCATTCCATAATGCCCTTGTGGCCCACCGAAAGCAGTGAGGCTATGCAACAACACCATGCGTAAAAAAGGTATGTGTCTCAACAACTTCATGTAACGCAATAGGACAAAGCAGTCATATCTTCATTAATACAGTAAATATAACAGCAACATGGCAACAGCATTCAGGAAAAACTTGCCCAAAATAACATACCGTACATTCCTCAGAAATATTGCACGGCAAAAAACAAGAGCGGTTGTAAAACCACATGTTGCTACCGTAAAGAGCACTCAACCAAAAGAAAGGCACATCAGTGTATTTGATTATAATCCTTCAACCATTAATTATCACCAACCTCAGGACATAACCGAATGTTTTTCATTTAAGCATACGCCTACCATCACCTGGATAAATATGGATGGAATGGATAATGAACAAATGGAAAAAATTTGTTCTCATTACAATATACACTGGTTGATACAAGAAGATGTAATGAGCCATGGACAAAGACCAAAGGTGGATGAAATTGAAGGTGTAGTGTACTGCTTGCTCAATATGTTGTTCATCAATACAAAAACGAACGAAATAATAGAAGAACAAATCAGTATTGTGATGGGCGAAAACTTTATTCTGTCCTTTCAAGAAGATGCGGAGAAAGATGTGTTTGACCCTATCAGAAAAAGATTACAAATAAGTACCAGCAGGGAAAGAGAGAAAGGGGCTGATTATCTTTTTTATGCACTGATTGATTTGATAACAGATAGCTACTTAGCGGTGATAGAACAACTTGGCAATCAGATTGAACAAATAGAAGAACAGATTATGCAACGTACCAGCAAGCATACCTTCGAAAAAATATCACAACTCAGGAAAGATATCATTTTGCTAAAAAGGAACATTGCACCAACAAGAGATGTAGCCGCATCATTAATAAGAACAGAATCTGACCTGATACAAGAACGTACCTCCAAATATTTTAAGGATGTATACGACCATGTGGTACAAGCAAATGACTTAATTGATAATTATCGGGATTTGATTATCGGATTACAGGATATGTATGTAAACAATATCAACCTGCGTATGAATGAAGTAATGAAAACACTCGCCATCATTACATCAATAATGGCTCCAGCAACTGTAATTGGCGGAGTATTCGGAATGAACTTTGACATCATTCCGTATGCACACCATAGTTATGGATTTTATGGAACGATAGCAGTGATGATCATTATTCCAATAGTAATGATACTGTGGTTTTACAGAAGAGGTTGGTTTCAAAATGAAAGCAGACCAGGCAAAATAAAAGTGGAAGACTAACCTTTGTTTTTGTAAATAGGAACAGTGCTGCAAGGCTCGCCGTACATAATGCTTTTAACAACAGGACGAAGCTTTGCTGTAATAGCAAGATAAGCAGCCTCACTAATGGGCAATTCGCCACAACCTTTTACAACAACTCTTTTATCAGCAAATATGGAAACATCAATTTGACTGATGCGATCTAATAAAACAGTGTTGGCTAAATCTTTGCCTGCTGTGAGATACACGCCTTTAGCAACTTCACTTAGGTAACTGGCAGCCAACATATAAGCCCACACTGGAATAATTGCATCAGCTGTACAAGTAACAGCAACATATTTATTAAGATAAACAGACCAATCGTGTTCCTTCAAACTTGCACGGAAGTCCTTTTCACGAAGTATTAATTCCATGAACAAAAAAGGCTTCAAATCAAAGACAGCAGTTTGTTCCTCTAAAGGATAATACACTGCCAGATCTAAACTGGTCAATGCACTTTCAGCCACACGATTTATAATCACCTCATCCATAGCTCGTACTTGAAATACAAAATTATCAATCCTACACAGTGTACAAACTCATAAAACAAAAACCTCGCCACATTGGGCGAGGTTTTTACTTATTTAGTAAGAATACTATAAAAACTTGGTGCGGTTATCGGTCACACTTGCAGTTTTGCGCAGTGCTTCCATGCTACCGTATAAAAGAGCACCTTTTTGCTGACTCATCAGTGTCTGCATCATTTCATCCACAGAAGTAGTAACGGGTTGAGCAAATTGTGCTTCTGGTTTCACCACAAATACACCAGAACCACCAATAATTGGTGCACTTATTTTACCAATGTTGTTCTTGTTAAAACCAAAACCACCAGCTTTCAACTCATACCCACTGCCACCCAGCAATGGGCTTACAAATGAAACACTATCAGCACGAAGAACAGGAACGTTAAGCTTTTGTGCAGCAGCTTCCAAAGTAGTTACACCAGCAAGTTTTGCTGCCAGCATTTTACCTTTCAATTCATTGCGTACAATGGATTCAATCATAGGACGAAGCTTTGCTACAGAAGGCAATCCTTTTGGCTCTTCACCAGTAATGGCGATGGCTAAAAACTGATTGTTCAGTTCAAAAGGCTCAGGCAAAACATCACCTACATCTGCCTTATAAATTTCACGAACCAATTCGCGGTTTACGCCTAACATACCCACCTGATAGTCAGCAGCCTTAATATCCTGGGCTATTTTCTTCGTCAGCTTATCAGCAGAAAGAGTGGCTTCGAAACTTTTCAAATCTTTGCTCTTTGAAAGAAAAGCATTTGCTTTCAGTTGAGCTTCATTAATAGTAGTTTGACTAGCATCTATGTTTTTTGCCAAGTAAGCAATTTTGTAAGCAGGATTAAAATCCTTTTGATCGGTTACCTGAATAATGTGGTAACCAAATTGAGTTTGAACGATATCCATAGCTCCTTTTGCTTTATTGAAGCAGAAATCGTTGAACTCCTTCACCATAGCACCGTTAGCAAAATAACCCAAATCGCCACCTTTAATTTTACTGCCTTCATCATCGCTGTTCATTAAAGCCAACATAGTAAAATCAGCACCGGCTTTAATAGCAGCCAATAAACTATCAGCTTTTTTCTTAGCTACTACAGGATCATTGGTAGGCTGCTGTGTACGAGGATCAACTGTACCAATTAAAATATGACGAGCCTTAACACTATCGGGCAACACTTTCATATCAACAACCTTACTCAATACATAACTCTGTACGTCGAGGTAAGGACCATAAACATTACCAATACCAGCACCAATAATAGAATCCTTTTGTGCAATCTGGATACGGTTTTTGCTATTGTAACCATCGAAGTAAGGAAGAGTACTAGCATTGCGGGCAACAAATGCACCGGCATCAGTTGTTTGTTCAAATTCGCCTTTCAATGCTACCAATGAATTGTATACATCGGCAGTATCTTGTGTACTTGGTGAGGCATCAAAACTTACATAAGCAATACTGCGGCTACCTTCCTCTGTTTCATACTCACTGGCATGTGCTTTGGCGTAAGCCATAATATCAGCATCACTCACTTTTACTGCACTATCACTTAGACTGCTGAAAGGTGCAACCACGTAACTCATATTAGCCATTTGGCTATTGTCGGCTACTGTTTTTTCAGCCATCCATTTAGGTACATAAGAACTGTTTTGCAACAACGCAGCATACTTATTCCGCTTGGTTCCTTCAATCATAGGATTGAGGTACAGGTTATTCACCATGTCACGGTTCGTATTCGCTTTGTTTTTCTTCAATTCATTTATCGCCTGACGAGCAGCAGCAACATCAAATTCACCTTTATCATTGGTAAACTGTTGTGTAAGCCACTGAGGTGGGTTTTTACCGAACAGCATATCGTTAAACTCCTTATCGGAAACATCAATACCCAACTTGGCATATTCCTGATTCAACAATTCATCGGTAATGATGGTGTTGTAGGTTTCAGTGTAAATCTGCTGACGGGTATTTTCATCCACCACGTTGCCCTGCATTTGCTGAATCTCTTCGTTGAGTTTTACCTTCTGCTGAAAAGCTTCCCAGCTAAGGTCAACACCATTTACAGAAACAACAGCATCTTTGGGACTAACCCCACCACCAAGACCACTACGGCCGGCATCCATCAGGATAAAACCAATAAGGCTAATGGCAATCACACCAATGGTAACAGGTGCGGCCTTATCACGAATCGTTTGAATAATAGACATACAGTACTATATAGTTTATAAAGGATGGCAAAAATAGGGGAAACAGACCTATGAAAAAATTGTGGAAAAGCGGGTAAAAGGCAATACTGGCAAGGCTTCAAAACAAAGGTGAAAATGTGAACAACCCAGAGTATTACAAAAAAGAAATTTGAAGTAAGACAAAGAACAAAACAAGTGGAACATGCATGTGAAACAGCAATTAGAAAACACTGTTGAAAAAGGAAAACAATAGTGAACAACCTAAGGAAACCTGCCCCTGAAACAGGGATAAGTAACGAACAAAAACCAGAACGTTGGTACCAGAAAAACACCATGGTATGAGGGTAATCCACAACTCAAAAAACAATCCACAAAGGCTGGTAAAACCACATCAGTTCACAAAAGCCAAACTAACATAAGACATGCAAAATGGGGAAAAGAGCAACAAACCCAATGCTATACAGTATTTGTAACGTTTATAACATGGTGAATAAACCAAACCAACCTCACACTATTACCTTTACACACCGCATTGGGAAACATCAATACGGATATACACACTCCTATTAGTAGTAGGTAGATTTATAAATAATAAATATTAATACATATTATGGCAGTTATAAACACACAACAGATGGAGCTCCTGGAAAAAGGATTTCTCGATATAGCCGTAGATCCCAGCCTCGATCTGTTTGCTGAAATCGAACGCCTGAAAAAAGAAAAAAATGCGATTGTACTGGCCCACTACTATCAGGAGCCAGATATTCAGGATGTAGCCGACTACATAGGCGATAGCCTGGGCCTGGCACAAAAGGCCAAGGAAACCAATGCCGATATCATTTTATTTGCCGGGGTACATTTCATGGCCGAAACGGCAAAAATTCTCAACCCCACTAACAAAGTGGTACTCCCCGATTTAAAGGCCGGCTGCAGCCTTAGCGATAGTGCTCCTCCTGCTTTGTTTGCCAAATGGAAGGAACAGTACCCCGATCATATTGTGGTCACCTACATCAACTGTAGTGCCGGCATGAAGGCATTGAGCGATATCATCTGTACCAGTAGTAATGCCAAAGCCATCATCGACAGTCTGCCTGCCGATCAGAAAATCATTTTTGCCCCCGATAAAAATTTGGGTGCCTACCTCAATAAAGTGACCGGCAGAAACATGGTGCTGTGGAATGGCGCCTGCATGGTCCACGAAATTTTCAGCCTCGAAAAAATTACCCGCCTCAAAACCCGTCACCCCGAAGCCAAGCTGATTGCGCATCCGGAGTGTGAGGAAC
>JADLHL010000048.1 GCA_020848815.1 Chitinophagaceae bacterium
TAAGGTGCGGGATTACCAAACCGACATTGAACGTTGCCAAACTAAAATGAACATCGGCAGGCAAAACAAGCCCTGGCTAAGCTTCCGCAGAAAATAATTGCATTTATTTTCAACTGGTAGTACACACACTGTAAACGTCGTGTGTTTATGCAGTTGTACACACTACGTTAAAAAATCGGCACCCATTTTGCATAGGTGCCAGATATAGATTTGAAAAATAATATTGATATGAAATTTTCTGCAAGGCCTGTTACCACATTGGCCATCATATTCTTTCTGCTGCTCGTTACTATTTACGGTGTAGCGGCTATTGTCAGCTAATTCATTTTTTGCTGCTTACCCTTTTGTTTCAGTTATGTTACTGGCAGGCAATCTTGCCTACTCTGTTGGCATGCCGTCCGCCTTCAAACGCAGTGTTCATAAAGGTTTCAATCATTTGCAAAGCGTAAGGCAAGGCCACAAACCGGGCCGGAATGCAAATAACGTTGGCATCGTTGTGCAGCCGAATGAGCTTGGCCACTTCATTGTCCCAGCAAAGGCCGGCACGTATGCCCTGATGCTTGTTGGCCGTGATGGCCACACCATTGGCACTACCACAAAAAAGAATACCGAAAGCACATACCCCATTTTCTACCGATGCTGCAGTGGGATGCGCAAAATCGGGGTAATCAACTGAGTCGGTAGTCATAGCACCGTAATCATTTACCACAAAGCCTTTATGCTGCAACCATTGCTTCACCGCCATTTTATATTCTACACCAGCATGGTCGTTGCCTATCGCAATCGGTAAGGATAAATCGAAACTCATAACAAAAGTTTTGTGGTAAAAATGTTACTGTAAAGGTACTGTTACCCTATGGGTTAGCTCCATTCTTTTTCTTCAGCAGCTATAATCTTTTTAGAAATTCGTGCCGATACAATTACACTGAATTCGTACAGCAAAATGAGCGGGAACACCACCAACAGCTGGCTGCTCAAATCGGGGCTGGGCGTAATAACGGCAGCAATTACCAGCAAGCCCACGTACGCATATTTACGATACTCTCTCAAAAAACGGGGGGTAATAAGGCCAATGCGGGTGAGCACAAAACTTACCACAGGCAGTTCAAATGCCAGGCCAGCGCCTACGGTAATGTCAACCAGATTGTCGATATAATCATTCAGCGCCGGGCGGGTTTCAATAATGTTTTTGGTACCAATGGTATAGTTGGCCAAAAAGCTGAACGTGAACGGTGCCAGCAGAAAATAACCAAACGCAACACCGAGCATAAAAAACAAGGTGACCCAAAAGATAGCACCACGGGTAGCTTTTAGCTCAGCTGGCTTTAGGGCTGGTTTTATAAAGCGCCACACCTCCCAAAAAATATAGGGAAAGGCCACTATAATACCGCATACAAAGGCAATGGTAATGCTGCTCACAAACTGCCCGCCAAACGTGGTGGTTTGCATCTGTATGTTGGGGGTAGGCAGGCAAAGCGAATCGCCGATGCCCATTTTTTGACCCATTTCGCAGAGCCAGCTGTAGGTTACAAATCCTTTTTCGATGGGGCCAAAAATGATGACATCCATCACCTCATCGATATACACAAACACAGTAATGGCGCCCACCAGTACGGCTATCACCGACCGCATGATGTGCCACCTCAATTCTTCGAGGTGGTCGATGAAGCTCATTTCTGCGCCTTCTTCTAACCCGTCTTTTCTACGCTCCAGTAATTTTAGCGCCACTGTGCCAATGTTTTTTTTAGGTGGCCAAAGGTAAGGATTGAGGCCATGCGTTTTTTGCCAATCAGTGGCGGGCTGTACACCAGGTAGCTCCTGCTTTTACAGCCTTTTTAAAAACCGGGCAATCTTCGTCGTGGGCTCCGGGCAAATAGCCAGTGCTCATCAAAAACTCGTTCACAATTTCTCCGCCGGTAAAGCGAAAATGCTTTTTAAACAACTTCACCCATTCTTCTTTGCGCAGCGGATGATGCGCTTCAATCCATTGCTTGAAGCTGCCATGTGATTGCTGCAATTGCAACACCATGCCGGCATTGTAGATGGCCGCATCCACTTTCAGCCGGTTGCGAATAATGCCTGCATCGTTGAGTAATCGCTGGCGGTCAGCTTCGCCATAAGCAGCAATGGCTGCAATGCTGTAGCCACTGTATGCCTGCCTAAAGTTGGCTTCCTTTTTCAGAATGGTCGTCCAGCTTAAGCCAGCCTGATTGATTTCAAGAATCAATCGGCCAAACAATTCGTCATCGCTATCGATAGGAAAACCGTATTGATGATTGTGGTAATGACGATGCTCCGGCTGCTCGTTGTGCGGCAGTGTGTTTACGTAAGTGCAATAGCTCATGTACAAAAATTAGAGCAGTTTCAACTTGAGCAATTCTATGCGGGTATCGCTCATGTTCAGTATTTCAAACTGATAGTTGCCAATAATAATCCGATCGCCCTGGCGGGGCAGCACATCATGATGGTTGATTACAAATCCACTGAGCGTTTCAGATGATTCGGCCCTTTCAAAATCTAACTGGTATTTTTCGTTGAGATAGTCCAGCTCCAGGCGGCCGCTAAACATGAACTCACCTTCGGCCAATTGCTTTTCTACAAACTCATCAGTATCATACTCATCATGTATTTCTCCGAATATTTCTTCCAGCAAATCTTCCATAGTAACTACACCTGCAGTACCGCCAAACTCATCTACCACCCAAGCCATGCTTTTGCGTTCACGGGTTAGTTTATTAATGAGGTCCGATACACTCATGCTTTCTGGCACAGCAGGAATGCTGATGAGAATAGCCGATACATCTGTGGGGTTTTTAAACAAATCCAGTTGGTGTACATAGCCGAGTATGTTATCAATATTGCCATCGTACACCACCAGTTTGCTCAGCTTGGTATCTACCATTTTTTGCGTAACGGTATTTATATTGGTGCGAATGTCTATACCAATAATCTCTTTGCGGGGCACCAGACAATTACGAATTTTTACTCCCGGCAGGCTCAGTGCATTTTCAAATAATTCCTGATTCAGTTCTGGCTGATCTTCTTCCGATTCTTTTGTTTGCTGAAAATAATGTTCCAGATCAATGCGGCTAAATGGTCGCTTTGGATCTTCTACCTGCACATTAAAAATGTATCTCAAAATCCAAGTAGAAATATTGACAAACAAAATACTGATGGGATCGAAAATGCGGTAAAAGAAAAGAATAACGGGTGCAAAAAAATGAATGAGGGCTTCACTTTTGGCCCTGAAAATGGCTTTGAAAATAAACTCAAACAACAGCACCAATGCAGCTGCAATGACAACATTAATAACCACCGACAATGTGCCCGACTGGTCCAGCTGATGTATGCCCAACAGCTGCCAAACCTGACTGAGCACATCGCTGGCTACCAGCCCATACAGCACCAGAAAAATATTGAACCCCATGAGGCACACCCCAATAAAGCGGGATGGGTTTTCGAGAAAGCGGGAAATAATCATCCCACTCCGGTTGCCCCGTTTTTTTTTGAGTTCGATGCTAAGCTTGTTGGCGCTGATAAACGCAATTTCCATGCCGGCAAAAAAACCGGTGAGCAATAATGCGATGATCAGTATAGCGATGTACATACCGTAAAATACTTAATGAATTGATTCAAAAGTAAACAATAGCAACTGCTCTTGAATGCTGATAAAAAACCGGCAGGCTTTGTATGCCTGCCGGTATATATTCTTTTGTGTAAATGAGCGTTGCTTAGAGTGTCCGTTTTACTTCTTCTTCTTCGATAGCTACCACGGTATCTCCTACTTGTATGTCGGCAAAGTTTTTGATGGTTAAACCGCACTCCATGCCGTTGAGCACATCCTTCACATCGTCTTTGTAGCGCTTCAGGCTACCCAGTTCTGCAAAGCCACCTTCGGTACGTGGGTAAATAAGTACTCCATCGCGGTACAACCGAACCTTAGCGTCACGTTTGATTTTGCCCGTAGTAACAAAGCAACCTGCCACTGTAGCTTTATCAAACTTGAACACTTCGCGGATTTCAACCGAAGCCACTTCTTTCTCTTCCACCTTCGGTTCCAGCAGGCCTTCCATGGCTGCCTTCACATCGTTGATGGCGTTGTAGATAACAGAGTATTGCTTGATTTCGATGCCTTCGTTTTCTGCCAATCGGCCAGCCTGTTGGTTTGGTCGAACGTTGAAGCCGATGATAATAGCGTCGGATGCACTGGCCAGGGTTACGTCGTTTTCACTTACAGCACCCACACCTTTCAGAATAACCCGTACCACAATTTCTTCGGTGCTGAGTTTCTGCAGGCTATCGCTCAAGGCTTCTACCGAACCATCCACGTCACCTTTAATGATAACATTGAGTTCTTTAAAGTTGCCCAGTGCCAGGCGGCGACCGATTTCATCCAGCGTAATATGCTTACGAGCCCGCATGCCTTGCTCCCGCATAATTTGACCACGCTTATATGCTGCCTGCTTTGCTTCGCTTTCGTCTTCGTACACTTTAAATTTCTCACCGGCCTGTGGCGCACCGTTTAAGCCGAGCAGCAATGCAGGTGAAGCTGGTCCGGCCTCTTCTGCCTTCTGGTTACGTTCGTTGAACATCGCTTTTACACGACCAAAGTACTGCCCACTCACCACGATATCGCCTTGTTTGAGCGTACCGTTCAGTACCAGTACAGTAGCCACATAGCCGCGGCCTTTGTCGAGTGTAGCTTCAATAATGGTACCGCTTGCTTCGCGGTCGGGGTTGGCTTTCAGGTCAAGAATTTCTGCTTCCAACAAAATCTTTTCCAACAGCAGGTCAATATTCAGGCCTTTCTTGGCACTTATTTCCTGGCTTTGGAATTTACCTCCCCACTCTTCCACCAAAATATTCATTTGGCTGAGCTGCTCGTATATTTTTTGTGAGTTGGCGCCGTCTTTATCAATCTTGTTGATTGCAAAAATCATGGGTACGCCGGCCGCTTGTGCGTGGCTGATGGCTTCCCTTGTTTGAGGCATCACTGCGTCGTCGGCGGCAACTACAATCACCGCAATATCGGTAACCTTGGCACCACGGGCACGCATGGCCGTAAAGGCTTCGTGACCCGGCGTATCGAGGAAGGTGACTTTTTTGCCGCTGGCAGTGGTTACCTCATAGGCACCAATGTGCTGGGTGATACCACCTGCTTCGCCACTTACTACGTTGGCGTTACGGATATAGTCGAGCAAAGATGTTTTACCGTGGTCAACGTGACCCATGATGGTAACGATGGGGGCACGGGGCCGGAGATCTTCTGGATCGTCGACTACTTCTTCCTCTTCGTCCAGCTGATCTTCGAGGCCAACAAATTTTACATCGAAGCCAAATTCGCTGGCTACCAATTCAATTACTTCCGCATCGAGGCGCTGGTTGATAGACACCATCAAGCCGAGGCTGAAGCACTTGGCCACTACTTCTGTTGGGCTCACATCCATCAGGCTGGCCATTTCGCTGGCGCTGATGAATTCAGTTACTTCAATTACGTTGGTTTCGGTGTCGCCTTCGTGCATTTCGGCCTGTTCACGACGTTTTTCGCGGCGAAGTTTGGCCCTGTTTTTACCAGCCCTGTTGCCACCGCCGCCGCTGAGGCGGGCTTGGGTTTCGGCCAGTTTTTGTTGAATTTCTTTTTCGTCGATGACACGGTCTTCCCGCTTGCCGAGCAGGTTGCGGCCTGGTCCGGCTCCCGGGCCACCTCTACGGTCGCCGGGGCGATTTTGGCCACCACCACCGGGGCGTTGGCCCTGATGTCCGCCACCCTGATTGGGGCCACGGTTGTTATCGCCAGGGCGATGCTGACCACCGCCGCCACCTGCATTACCCGCAGCTCCCGGAGGGGTGATGGGAATGCGTTTGCGTTTGCGTTTGGCATCCTCGCTACCTGCAGCGCCAGCATTGCCACCGGGCCTGCCGGGGCGTGTATCTGAGCGAACGGGCAGTTCAATTTTGCCGATAATCTTGGGGCCACTCAGGCGTTCTGCCTGTATGTTTTCAATTACTTTTTCTTCTTCCTTCGGTGCTTCTTCGGCGGCAGGAGCAGGCGCTACGGGAGCAGGGGCTGCCGGGGCCGGAGCGGTTGTTTCTGCAGCAGGTGCAGGAGGCTTCGGAGTTTCAGCAGCTGGCTGAGGCGCAGGAGCGGCAGGCTTTTTAGCCGTCTTTTTAGGACGGGTGCTGCTATCAATAGCGTCGAGATCTATCACACCCAGCACTTTGGGCATTTCTATAGCAGGAGTAGTGGTTAATGGTGCTGGTTCCGGAGCCAGAGCCGGAGCAGGGGTTGGCTCTGGTGCGGCCACTACTTCGGGTACCGGAGCAGGGGCTGGTGCGGGGGCAACGGGTGCTTCAACCACAGGAGCAGGGGCTGGTGCAGGAGCTTCCACTACAGGTGGAGTGGGTGCAGGTTGTACGGGTTCTGGCACTGCGGCAGCAGGCGCCGGAGCCGGTGCATCGGGCACTGGGCTTACCACTTCTTTTTCTTTTTCAGCAGGCTTCTTTTCGTCCTTTCTAAAATGGATTTCCTCGTCTTCTTTCTTTTTCCGGGCTTCTGCAGTAGCGCCTTTAGGCAAGTCGATCATATCGCTTTTTGCCTTGGCCACTTTATCGCTCTGAAATTCTTTTTGAAGCGACAGATACATTTCGGGGCTGAGTTTGGCGGTGGGCTTCAGGTCGTCTTTGCTGAAGCCTTTACCTGCCAAAAATTCCACCAGGGTATCTTGCCCAATGTTGAATTCCTTGGCTGCTGCTAGTAATCTCGGTAATTTCTGTTCTGACATTCTGTTTCTTATTGCTGCCTGCCGGCGGCTGTTTTGGTGCTGTAGCTGCTTCGGGTATAAGCAGGGTATCAGCTATTAATGGTCAAAAATACGTTGGGTAACCCGGATTGACTATTCCCGTTCAAATTCTTCCTTCAAAATACGCAACACATCTGTAATCGTTTCCTTCTCCAGGTCGGTACGGCGTTCGAGTTCTTCGGCGCTTAGCTTCAATACAGAACGGGCTGTATCGCAACCAATACGCTTAAACTCGTCGATTACCCACATATCAATTTCGTCAGAGAATTCTTCGAGATCGATGTCGAATTCTACTTCTTCGCCTTCATTGTCGCGGAATACATCAATATCTAATCCGGTAAGTTCACAGGCCAGCTTGATATTGACACCACGCTTACCAATGGCGAGACTCACCTGGTCGGCGGGCAGAAAAACATCGGCATGCTTTCTGTCGAGGTCAATTTTCATGCTGCTGATTTTGGCAGGGGTCAAAGACCGCTGTACCAGCAGATTAATATTGTTAGTCCAGTTGATAACGTCGATATTCTCATTTTTCAATTCCCGAACGATGCCATGAATGCGGCTACCCTTCATACCTACGCAGGCACCTACGGGGTCGATGCGATCGTCGAGGCTTTCTACGGCTACCTTAGCACGTTCGCCGGGTTCACGTACAATTTTTTTGATGTTGATGAGGCCATCAGAAATTTCAGGAACCTCAATTTCGAGGAGTTGAGCCAAAAAGGAAGGATGCGTACGGCTGAGGATGATGACAGGTGAGTTGTTTTTGAGCTCTACCTTTTTTACCACGGCACGAACGGGTTCGCCCTTCTTCATAAAGTCCTGCGGAATTTGCTCGCTGCGGGGCAGTACGAGTTCGTTGCCTTCCTCGTCCATCAGCAGGGCTTCTTTTTTCCAAGCCTGGTATACTTCGGCGCTGATGAGTTCGCCTATACGGTCTTCATATTTTTTAACCAGCAGGTTTTTCTTGAGATCGCTGATGCGGCTGGCCAACGTTTGCTTGGCGGCTAAAATGGCCCGGCGACCGAAATCGTACAGGTCAATTTCCTCGAAGAGTTCTTCTCCTACTTCAAAGTCGGGTTCAATCTTTACTGCATCGGTATAAGCTATTTCAGCCAGCGGATCCTGTAC
The DNA here is from genome assembly GCA_020848815.1 of Chitinophagaceae bacterium. Taxonomy (GTDB): domain Bacteria; phylum Bacteroidota; class Bacteroidia; order Chitinophagales; family Chitinophagaceae; genus Phnomibacter. Next base: position 7,932 of record JADLHL010000048.1, read on the forward strand.
TTCACCATCTTCCACAATCATGCGGTGTCTCAGTATTTCGAGGTCGCCTTTTTCGGCATTCACGATAACGTCAAAGTTTTCATCGCTACCATACTTTTTGCGAAGGAGTGTTTTGAAAACGTCTTCCACTACCTTCATCAGGGTCGGACGGTCGATATTTTCTGCGTCCTTGAACTCCTGAAACGCCTCAATCAGGTTGATACTTGCCATTGTACTGTTCGGTTTTCTGCCGGCGGATGAACCACCGGGGATGGTTAAAATTTAATTTGAACGCTTGCTTCTTTTATTTGAGAAAATGGGATCTCGTATTGTTTGGTTTCGGCTTTTTTGCCTTTGCCCGTGGTTACTTCCAGCGAAATGCTTTCATGACCGGCAGCGAGTAAAGTGCCGGTGAGTATTTGTCCGTCGAGCTGTTTTACTTCCAGCAGGCGGCTCACATTTTTTACATACTGGCGCTGCAGCAATAGTGGTTCACCCACACCAGGGCTGCTTACTTCCAATGAAAAATCGCCGTCCGGATACATAGCCAGCTCTTCCATTTCGGCATACAGCTTGCGGTTTACCTTGATGCAATCTTCAATGGTGATACCATTGTCGCCATCCAAAAACACCTTGATGTTATTGGTGGGTTTAATTTTTACCTGTACCAAAAAAAACGAAGGCTTATCCGCCAGTATGGCGTTTACCATGTTTTCGATGCGTACGATTTGTTCACTTTTTTCCATATCTCTGGTTGGTAGAAAGCAAAAGGGAACGGAGTCCGTTCCCTTTCTACTACTTCATGTCCGGTGCAAATGTAGGGAAGCAGGTGGATATCTTCCAAATTATGCCTGCAAAACCTTTTGTATAGGCAGGCTGATGCTACATAATTTTTAACGGCTTTTGCCCACAGCTTGCGGTTATCTTTGGCCCTGCTATGACGTTTATTTTGTGGGCCATTGTAGCCTTTATTCTTTACCGGTTTGTAACAGGCTTCCTCATTCCTGTGGTACGCACTACTTCGCAAGTGAAGAAGCAGTTTAATGCTATGCGCCAGCAAATGGAGCAGGCACAACAACAATATCAGCAACAAGCTCAAGGAGCTCAGACTACGCAACAAACCAATGCCCCCGGCACTAAGGGCAAGTACGATATTGAAGGGGAATACATTCCGTTTGAGGATGTGAAGTAAGAAGGACGAGGGTAGAGGTACGAAGGACGAAGGATTGGGACGCGGATTTTCGCAGATGAGAATGGATGTTCACGGATGCATTCCTAACATCTGTCATCCAACATCTACCATCTAATTTGAAACACGAAGACGCAAAGGCACACAAAGAGCACGAAGTTGTATTTCTAACATCCAACATCTGTCATCTAACATCTCTTCCCATCAACTATAAGTATTTCGCCAGTTCATCTTCGAGCAATAAGCCCGGCGGCAGCAGCAAAGTTTGCAATCCTGCAGCTTGGGCACCGGCAATGTTTTTTGGTGTATCATCTACAAACAAAGTTTCTTCAGCATGCAAGCCATGTTGCTGCAGCACCGCTTCGTAGCAGGCAACATGTGGCTTACGCAAACCCAGTATGTGTGAGTAATGCGCCACATGAAAATGCGCATCAAAGTCATGGCCAAAGGTTTGCTGATATTGTGTAGTAAACGCATCGTGATGAATGTGGTTGGTATTGCTCAGCAAAAAGATGGAATGCGAATTTTTTAACGCAGGTAAAACCGCTACGCTTTGTGGTCTGAAGTCGCCGAGCATGGCATTCCACGCATCACATATTTGTGCATTGCTTACGTCTAGTCCGGTTTCTGCTCTGAAGGCATCATAAAAATCTTCCGGCGAAAGTTCACCTTGTTCGAGTTGGGCAAACAGCGGATTGGAATACGACTGCTGAAACAACGCATCGAAATCGGCTACGCCCAATGCTGTAAAAGCATCCCGGGTTTTGTGGTAATGAATATCAATGAACACGCCACCGAGGTCGAAGATGATGTTGCGAACCGCCATGTTATTTTCTTTTGTGCGAAAATAACCACGGCAGCAATTGCGGCTCCGCAAAAGCATTGTCCCAACTGTTGTGGTTTACACCGGGGTAAATGCTCAACTGCATATCAGCAGTGCTGTAATATTGCTGCAACGCCATGGCCATGTCTTTACTAAGTTGTACCGGTACTACGGCATCAACATCGCCATGGTGCAACCAGAATGCCGTCTTCTTCATGTACTTAGCATTGGCCGGATTAGCACCGCCACAAATAGGAACGGCTGCAGCAAATGTATTGGGCATGCGTTTTACCAATTCAAACGTACCCATGCCCCCCATGCTCAGCCCCATCACATATTGCTGGTCTTGCTGAATCTTGAATTGCTTATTCATTTCCCGCACCAGTTGCTGCACCATCAGCATGGCGTAGGTGGGCTCTGCTTCTTCAGGAAAAATAAAATCCCGCTTCTTAGTTACACTATCGTACACCCACTGCACATTGCTCCAAAACGAATTGGCAGGGCATTGCGGAAATACCACAATAGCCGGAAACTGCTGACGGATATCGCTGCGTAAAAATAACTTGCTGCCGTGGGTAAGCTGTGCTTCGTTGTTGTTGCCTCTTTCGCCGGCGCCATGCAAAAACAACACAAATGGATATGCCTTGTTAGGATCATAATTTTCGGGCAGTAACAAACGATATGGCAAGGTATCGCTACCCACCAGCAATTGCTTGCGTTGATAAAGATTCATGTCTTGAGACTGGCCCGGCATGGGTGCCAGCATCAGCAGCAATACGAAAGCGAGAATATTTTTCATGTTTGCGTTGTTTATCGGGGGTTATTTGTTCCAGTAAATACGTTTGGTTTGAACGTCTTTTGAATTGCCTCCAATCATGATGTCGAATTCGCCGGCTTCCCAGGTATGTTGCAACTGACTGTTGTAAAACGACAAATCGTTGGTGGACACTACAAATTTAAGCTCTTTGGTTTCGCCGGGCTGCAACATAATTTTTCGAAAATGCTTCAACTCTTTCACCGGTCTTACTACAGAGCCCACTAAGTCACGTATATAGAGTTGTGCTACTTCTTCGCCAGCTACATTACTCTTATTGGTTACTGCTACTGTTACCTGCAATATTTCATTTCCTTTCAACTGCTGTTTCGACAATTGCATTTCGCCGTAGGCAAACCGGGCGTACGACAAGCCATACCCAAAAGGAAACTTTGGGCTATTGGGCAAATCGATATAGGCTGATACATAAAGCCGTTGATCATCATTTTGTGCTGGCCGTCCAGTGTTGTAATAATTGTAATAGATAGGAATTTGTCCTTCAGTTCTCGGAAACGACATCGGTAATTTTCCTGAAGGATTGTAGTCGCCAAACAATACATCGGCCATGGCATTGCCAGCTTCTATGCCCAGCCACCATGTGTACACAACTGCAGGTACGTTATCTGCAGTCCAGTTGAAAATAAGCGGCCTGCCTGCACTAATGAGTACCACCATAGGTTTACCCGTTCTATGAATTGCTTTAATCAAGGCTTCCTGCATACCGGGCAGTTGAATATTGCTTTTACTTTTCGCTTCACCCGTCATGTCTCTTGCTTCGCCCACTTGCATTACCACTACATCGGCCTGCATGGCTACTGCCATAGCTTCTGCAAAACCGCTGGTATCTTCATCATTCAGATTACAGCCTTTTGCATACAGCAATGTGGCGCTGCTTCCCAATTTATTTTGCACCCCCTGATACAAAGAAACCAACCGCACACTATCATCATCAAAATCGAAAGACCAGAAACCCAAATTGTCTTTTTGCGATTTTACCAGCGGACCAATTAATGCAATTTTTTGATGTTTTTGTAATGGCAATATTGGTTTGGAATGCACCACATCATTTTTAAGTAACACAATACTTTTTGCTGCCATCTCTCTTGCCATCTGCTTGTGAAAAGGATTGTGGTATTGTTCCTTTTCTCTTGCCTCATTGCTAAACTTGAAAGGGTCTTGAAACAAACCCAATTCAAATTTCTTGATGAGGATGCGACGTACCGCATCGTTTACACGGGCTATTGGCACGGAGCCCATTTTAACCAACTTGGCTAAATGATTATGGTAGGCATACCCTTCCATATCCATATCATTGCCTGCAAGTATAGCTTGCATAGCTGCCTGCATGGTATCTTTTGCATAACCATGTATAGTTTGTTCACTTACACTTCCCCAATCGCTTACTACAAATCCGGAAAATTTCCATTTGCCTTTGAGAATGTCTTGTTGCAGCAAGGCGTTGGCCGTTGCAGGAATACCATTTAGGTCGTTGAAGCTGTTCATCACAGTAGCAGCACCAGCTTCTATGGCTGCTTTAAATGGCGGCAAATAGGTTTCCCACAACATGCGTTCACTCATGTCTACACTATTGTAATCACGACCACCAACCGCAGCGCCATACGCTGCAAAATGTTTCAGGCAAGCCAACACAGCGTCGGTATTTCCAAAGCCCTTACCCTGAAGACCTTTTACCCTTGCAACAGCAATTTTACTTCCCAGAAAAGGATCTTCACCTGCACCTTCCATTACCCGTCCCCAACGTGGGTCGCGGCCAATATCTACCATGGGTGCAAAAATCCAATGAATGCCTGCGGCTGATGCTTCAATAGCTGCAATGCGGGCCGACCGCTCAATGGCTTCCAAATCCCAACTAGCAGCCTCGGCCAATGGAATGGGAAATGTTGTACGATACCCATGAATAATATCCTGACCAAAAAGCAACGGAATTTTTAACCGGCTTTGCATGGCCAATGTTTGCAATTGCCTGGTGCGGGCCGCTCCCATCAGGTTGAGCATGCTGCCTATTTCACCACGGCGCACCTGTCCTTGTTTATCGCCATCGGGGGTGATGGGGCCAGTGGCAAAATCGCTGCTGAGTTGGTGCAACTGTCCAATCTTTTCTTCGAGTGTCATGAGCCGCAATACAGAGTCGGCTTTTTGTACTGCTGTTTTAGGCTGCGCTATAGCAATAGCACCAGGCAATACACAAAGTGCTGCCAATAAAAAATGCAGATTTTTCATAGGTAAGTACACTACTGTATTTACTACTTCCGTTGTTTGCTTTTGTTCAGCAGCAATTCAGGCTCGTTGGTAGTGATGAAATCGAAATTCGACTGTATCAGTTCATCCATTTTTGCAGATTCGTTTACGGTCCATGCATTCAGCACAAGGCCCAATTTCTTAGCTTCAGCTATCCATTCCGGATGTTTTTCAAACACAGAAAAATGATAATCTAAACCCATGATACCGTCTGCTTTCAACTGCGCCGGCGATTTATCTCCTTCGAGGTATTGCATGGGCGCATAGGGTACTAACTGCTTCAGGCGCAGCATCATGTTGTAATCGAAACTGATGTACACAACGTAGGGTTCTGCACGTAGTGATTTTACAAGCGCCACTACTGCATCTACAATTTTCACCGCCCGTTCTTTACCCATGCCCGATGGTTTTATTTCCAATACCAACCGGGTTGTATTGTTGGCTTTCATGCCGGTAAGTAAATACTCCCGCAAGGTGGGCAGCTTCTCGCCATTCGAAAGAGGAAACTGCTGTAATGCAGTATACGTTGTTTCTTCTATCAACAGCTTATTGTAGTGCTCATCGTGATTGATGATGAGTGAGTCATCGGCGGTCATACGTACATCAAACTCGCTACCGGTGCAGCCCAACCTGATAGCTTCTTGCAATGAAGCAATGGAGTTTTCGGGAAAGCCATTGGCTTTAAAAGCACCACGATGTGCCACTACATTATTATCGGCAAATTGCATGGGCTTCTTTTTAATTTGTGCCATTGAAGGAATAGCCATTAAAGCAGCTATACCGAATACCATCCATTGCTTCATAATCGTTATTTTATTTCTGCCAGTTTACCCGCAGTTTTTGTACGTCTTTACTATTGCTGCCAATCATGATGTCGAAATCGCCGGCTTCCCAATCGTATTTCAAATCATAGTTGTAAAACTTCAACAGCTCCGGCGTAATACTAAACGAAACGGTTTTTGATTCACCAGGTTGCAATTCAATTTTTTCAAACCCTTTTAGCTCTGCCACGGGTCTTGTGGTAGAACCTACTATATCACGAATGTAGAGTTGTGCAACTTCTTTACCTGTTACTTTTCCGTTATTGGTGATGGTTACAGTCGCCGTCAATGTTTGATTACCCTTGAGTGATTGGCTGCTCAGTTTCATTTTACCGTAAGTAAATGTGGTGTAACTCAATCCGAAACCAAATGGATACAAAGGATCATTGGTAACATCAAGATAATTGGTCTTAAATTTTTCGAACCAATTTCCTTCTGCTAAAGGCCGGCCGGTGTTTTTGTGGTTGTAAAACAAGGGCACCTGTCCAATATTTTGTGGCCATGTAGTGGTGAGCTTGCCACTGGGGTTTACATCGCCAAACAACACATCGGCAATAGCATACCCAGCTTCGCTACCAGGAAACCACACATTGAGAATGGCAGGATATGCTGCAGCTTCTTCCGTAATCGTCATGCTACGACCGGCAAATAGCAACACTACCACAGGCTTACCAGTTGCTTTCAACGCTTTGAGCAAATCTTTTTGTGCCTGAGGAATGTCAATGTTTGTTCTGCTGCTTGATTCACCGCTCATTTCAGCACTTTCGCCAACTGCCGCTACAATTACATCGGCCATACTGGCTATTTGCAAAGCTTCTACTATTTGTTGTGCCGAAGGGCGGTTATCGCGGTGCAGATTTTTGCCAAACATACCGGCACGTTCTTCAAACTTAGCATCGTAATCGAGGTTGCTACCTTTGGCATACAGTATTTCGGTATTGGTGCCAGCCACTTCTTTCAAGCCTTCCAATACAGAAATGGCTTTGGAAAAATCGGCGGCCACACTCCAGGTACCGGGCATGTTTTCGCGGTTGTCGGCCATAGGGCCAATCAAGGCAATTTTTCCACCCCGCTTCAGCGGCAATACATTGCCTTCATTTTTGAGCAATACAAAACTTTGTGCGGCAATGCTGCGGGCTTCTTTGCGGTTAGCAGCAGTGTACACGTCCTTTTCGGGGCGGCTTACATCGCAGTAGCGATACGGATCTTCAAACAAACCGAGCTTGTATTTTGCTTCGAGTATGCGGCGACAAGCAGCATCAATTTGCGCCATGGTAGCCTTACCTTCTTTCAGCGATTGCGGAATTTTTGTAAGCAGCGCTTCGCTGACCATGTCCATATCCAAACCCGCCATCAGGGCACGTGCAGCCACAGTTGCAGTATCGCCTATTCCATGCGAAGTCATTTCACCAATGCCGGTATAGTCCGACACAACAAAGCCGGCAAAACCCCATTGTTTGCGCAGCACATCGGTCATCAGCCATTTATTGGCAGTAGCGGGTATACCATCTATTTCATTGAAGGATGCCATTACACTACCGGCACCAGCATCTACTGCTGCTTGGTATGGATAAAAATATTCGTTGTACATACGTTGGCGGCTCATATCAGTAGTATTGTAATCCCGGCCCGCTTCAGAAGCTCCATATAACGCAAAGTGCTTTACGCAACTCATAATACTGTTGTTGGCTTTCAGGTCGTTGCCCTGATAACCACGTACCATTGCTTTGGCAATAGCACCACCCAAAAAGGGATCTTCGCCACTACCTTCTGCCATGCGGCCCCAGCGTGGGTCACGGGCAATATCCACCATAGGGCTAAACGTCCAACTGATGCCATCGGCACTGGCTTCACGTGCAGCTATTTGTGCACTACGTTCAATAGCTTGCATATCCCAGGTAGCACTTAAACCCAATGGAATAGGAAATACTGTTTGATAGCCATGTATTACATCCATACCAAAAATGAGTGGAATTTTCAAACGGCTTTCTTCTACTGCCAGGCGTTGCACTTCTTTAATTTTACTTACACCCTTTATATTAAAAAGTCCGCCCACCTTTCCTTCCCGGATTTTTTTTGCAATATCTGTACTGCCGGCCTGCCCGGTGGTGATATCACCAGCCCCTGGCAGATTGAGCTGGCCTAACTTTTCCTCCAGCGTCATTTGCTTCATCAGCTTGTCAATAAAAGATTTCATTTGGGCTGCCTCCGCATTTGCAGCAGGCTTTGGTTGTGCCCATGCAGCAATGGTTGCAAAAAGCAATACAATCAGCAATCTGTGTTTCGTTGTGCTCATGTTTGTCGTCGTTTTATTTCTTGCGTAAAACAGGTTTCATATATCGTTGCCAAATGGCATAGCCCTGCGCATTCATGTGTAAGCTATCTTTTAAAAAAATGTGGGGCAAAGGTTCGCCATTGGGCTGAACCATGGGTTGATATACATCAATAAATGCGGTACGTTTTTTTGCAGCCAGCCATTGCTGAATGGCCGCGTTGGCTGCTTTGTATTTGGTCAGCAAATGCCGCCTGCTGGGGCTCGGCTTCATCGATACATACGCCACTGGTACTTTGGGGTACACACTGCGGATGTACGTAAATAATTGAGTGAAGCGATTAACCACCGTATTTACGGTGATGGTATCGCTGGCGGCAAAATCATTTTCGCCACAATACACAATGATTTGGCGGGGCTGATACGGTGCAATGATTTGCTCACGATAGCGCCATACATCGGCCAGGGTAGAGCCGCCAAAAGCCCGATTGAGTATGGGATACTCCGGAAAATATTGTTGCACATCTTTCCACATGGTAAAAGAAGAACTGCCAATGAGTAAGATTTGATGCTTTGCAGGAAAAGCGGTGCTGTCTTGCTTTTGAAAAGCGGCAATTTCTTTTGCAAAAGGCTGTGCCTGCGCAAATATGCTCATGCAGGTCAGCAGCAGGCTTACCAATACAGTCTGCAACATCATACTTGATTTTTTACCAGCAAGCATTTCGTTTTTCATTCGTTGTTTCATTGCGGTCATTCTATTTCGCTCTACCATCCATATCTCACATTTTGTAGCATGGACATTATATAGAACGGCGTTTGTGCAATAGTCCATTCACAACGTCCTTTCCCCTATGGCCAAAGCAGTTTTAACAGCTACTAATTTACCTGAATGGTTTTTAGCCTTTCACTGATGCCGTTTTCATTTACTGCTTCAATAGTAAAGTAGTACGTTTTTTCTTTATCCATGGCTTTGAACCAATACTCATTTGCATCGTGTATCATCATGCTGCTATATAGTTTATCGGGGTGAGTGCCATAATAAATGTTGTAAGCATAGGCATCGCTGCTGGGGCTCCAGCGGATCCATGCACCACGCTTGTCTTTCTCACCACGTAATACCATAAACTGACTTACTGGCTTTGGTTTGCTACCAGCACCAAAACCAAACACCCGCAATCCGCTGAGGGCATAGTTACCAGTAGGCATATGAATATTTTCATGCTTGATGTAGCGGGCTTTCACCGGTTGGTCTAGTGCAACATAATCATGCGGCACATCGGTTGTATTGTTTCGTTTGTCTGCCAGTATGTTCCATTTTTTTCCATCCACACTATACCACAAAATATATTGATGATATTGATTGTTGTATTTGCCTAGTCTATTACTCTCTACCTGTTCATCAGCATAATTTACTTGCACCGCATGCACGGTACTCACTTCACCTAAATCGCTAATGAAGTATTCACCTGATTTGGAAGAAGCCGCACTCCAATAGGTTTTGATGTTTTCATCCACTGCATTGTTTGCATTGAACGAACCGTACGTTGAAGAAACCTGCACCGGCTTTTTATAGTTGAGCAACATCCAACCGGGTTGAAAATTGCTATTGAACTCTAACGCTGCACCATTGCGTTCCTTGCCATACACTTCGGGCAAGTAAGTAGGATAATCGCCAAACGCCGTGTTGGTCCACATCACATCATCCTTATCGAAACCAGTAGGCCAAATGCCGAGGCGGCGTTCAAAATTATTTTTCACATTTACCACCATGGTGCTTACATGCCAAAAGTTGTTCCAATGATCGGTGAACGTAGCGCCATGTCCGGCACCACGCACAAAACCGCCGGGTTTAAAACTCAACGGATCGCTTACTGGTCTGAATCCATCCAACGGTTTATCGCTTACCAGCAAGCCATCGGCATAGCCACTCATTTCGGTGCCGGGCGCACCGTATTGCAGGTAGTATTTGTTTTTGTATTTCGTCATGTGGCTGCCTTCAATAAAGCCATCCAAAAACGTATCGTCCATGTATTCGCCAAAGCGTTGCCAGCCATAGCGCCACGCTTCCAGCACATATATTTCTTTGCGGGTGCCTTTTGGTTTGAATGTTTTCCGGTCTAACTCTACACCGTAAAAAGGATAGCGGTTGCTGCTGCCATTGTACATGTACAGGCGACCATCATCATCAGTAAAAAAGGAAGGATCCCA
>JADLHL010000049.1 GCA_020848815.1 Chitinophagaceae bacterium
CTGATGTGCAGGAGCAAGACAAAGCCGCTATTGATGCATTGCTGGAACAATTTTCTGTGAAAGCCTTTACAGAAAACAGCAGTGCTGTCCGCAAAAACAGCATGGCTTGTGTTGCCTTCAATACATGCCCGTTAGCATTGGCAGAAGCGCAACGGTATCTGCCTTCACTCATTTCCAAAATAGAACCACTGTTGGAGAAACATGGCTTGCAAGAGGAAGAAATCATCGTTCGCATGACGGGCTGCCCCAATGGTTGCGGTCGTTCACCAGCTGCTGAGATAGGATTTATCGGCACGGCGTATGGCTTGTACAATTTGCATATTGGTGGCGATAGAATTGGTAAACGCCTGAATGTAAAATATCAGGAAAATGTAGACGAAGCAGGTATTTTGCAAGAGCTCGATGCATTGTTTGCAGCGTATGTGCAGCAAAAGCAACCCAACGAAAATTTTGGCGATTTCAGTTATCGCTTTGTTCAAAACAGCAGTAAGTAAGATGAGTGCGAAATTGTTGATAGAAGATGAAGTAGCTCCTGCCAAGGAATCCAACCCCTTGTTTCCGGTGTTTGTAAAACTGGAACAAATGCGGGTGCTGGTGATTGGCGCCGGCCCTGTGGGTACAGAAAAACTGCAAGCCATTTTGAGCAATTCGCCCCGTACCAATATCACGGTACTGGCCGAAGTTTTCAGCCCCGGCATGCAGCAACTGTTGCAGCAGCATCCGCACATTCAACAACTGCAGGCATCTTATTCTCCTGATCATCTTTCCCTTGCCGACGTCGTGATGGTGGCAGTAAACAACCGCTCTTTGGCAGAAGACATTTACCATGAAGCCAAGCGACAGCACAAATGGGTGAACGTGGCAGACACTCCAGATCTCTGCGATTTTTACTTATCGTCTGTGGTAAAAAAAGGGCAGGTAAAAATTGCGATATCTACCAACGGAAAATCGCCCACACTCGCCAAGCGTTTGAAAGAAGTATTGCACGACAGCTTGCCCGACGAGTTGGATGCATTAGCAAATAATCTGCATCAGGTTCGCAATAAACTCAGCGGCGATTTTGACAAGAAAGTAAAACAGCTGAATAAAATCACCGCATCCTTGCATGTAGATGAATCGAAAGATCAGCGTACCCGGTGGTTTAATATTGCCCGGTGGTCGCTGATTGTTTTTGCCTCCATGCTCATTGGCCATTTCATTTTTTCCTACATCCCATTTCAGGCATTGGCCGATGGCACCATCGATTTGTATTTACAGCTCGATAACAACTTTGGCTGGATATTGCTGGCGGGTTTTCTCGCCCAAATTATTGATGGTTCACTGGGCATGGGCTATGGCATCACTTCTGCTACCATCATGCTTTCCGCAGGAGTACCACCGGCAGCCATGAGTGGCAGCATACACACGGCTGAAATGTTTGCCAGTGGTGCCAGTGGCCTGAGCCATTACCGCTTTGGCAATGTCAATAAAAAACTATTTAAAGCCATTGTGATACCAGGTGTCATCGGCGCAGTGGTTGGCGCCTGGTTGTTGGTAGAGTTTGGCGAAAGCCATGCTCAATACCTACGCCCCATGATGGCATGTTATACTTTGTTTCTGGGTGTGAAGTTTATTTTCAATGCTTTTAAAACAACCGTACCTAAAAAGAAATTCAAACATTACAAACTATTAGCCGGCACCGGTGGTTTTCTCGATTCGTTTGGTGGTGGTGGCTGGGGCCCCATTGTTACCAGCACCCTCATCAACAGGGGCCGCACACCTAAGTACGTGATTGGCACCGTAAGCCTTACCGAATTTTTTGTAACCCTCAGCAGTGCCTTCGCTTTTTTCATCATGATTGGCGTGAGCCATTGGCAGGCCATTGTTGCACTCATCATTGGTAGCATGGTAGCAGCGCCATTTGCGGCAAAGCTTGCTGGCAAAATGCCCAGAAAAACTGCCTTTATGTTACTTGGGTCACTTGTAATTATCTGGAGCGTCCGCATCTTAGTCAAAATTTTCTGACCAGATACAATCCGCTGTGTTGCAAATTTTCCGTTCCGTTGCTATTGTGCTCCTGCTATTTTGCAGCAGCAAATTGTTTGCCCAAGACATGCGGCAGCAATTGTGGCTTACGTACAATGCACAGCAGCAGCTCAGCAAGCATTGGGGGTATCAGTTCGATGTCAATCACCGGCTGGCGGATGTGCAGCAACCTGCGTCTGTTGTATCGGCGGTAAGAGTAGGCGGCACTTACTTTACAGGCAAACAGCTCCGGCTGACGGCAGGCTATGCCTGGTTTGGCACACATACTCAGCTAAAGGCGCATCGGCTATTGCACGAAAACCGATTGTGGCAACAAGCACTCTGGCAATACAAACTGCCGAAAGCAAAAGTGATGCAACGCATACGACTGGAAGAAAGGTGGCGGGAGCAAATGAGCAATGCTGCATTAGATCATCGCTTCAGCATACGCTTTCGCTACATGTGGCAGTGGCAGTATCCCGTTTGGCATTCGGCTACACATCAGCAGCGCCAGCTCATGCTACACGCCGCCGATGAATGGATGCTGCATGCCGGTGACAATTTGGGGAAACATTTTTTCGACCAAAACCGATTGATTGGCGGGCTGGCATACATGCCCAACAAGCATGTAGAAATGCATTTGCTCTATCAATACA
>JADLHL010000050.1 GCA_020848815.1 Chitinophagaceae bacterium
TAATGTTGAGTTTGCCCCCTTTGAACCATTCAATACGTGGCTCTTGAAAGTTCCAATCCAACACTTTGTCCCACTTCTTTTTCCAAACAAAATGCTCGGCTATTCCTGCCCAAAAATCTTCCGGATTGGTAACGCTGTAGTCGTACGCCATCCGGTACTGGTTCATGCTTCTGATCTGATAAGGAACTGACATGGCAATCTCGCTTTTTAGTTTTATACTGCTAAAGTAACCGTTACAAAGCGGGAGAGAAAAGTTATGTTGCTAAATAAATATATTTATGCTAACTTAGTATACTACACTTTCATTTACATGTGATGAAAACGATTCTTTGCCCAAAATGTAAGAGTGACAACTATGTGAAGAGTGGCGTGGTTAAAGGGCGCCAGCGATACAGGTGCAAAAGTTGCGATTACTTTTTTACAGTACTCAAAGATGGAAAAAGCATAGACCCTTACTATGTGGTAAAGGCGCTGCAACTGTACATTGAAGGCGTAACCCTTCGTGAAATAGAAAGGATACTTGGCGTAAGCCATGTCAGTGTTATGAATTGGGTACGTCAATATCAAATATCCAGACCCCAAAATACTGACTACCATCCCACCTACAAAGTCTTATCTCATCAGGAGTTGATGGCTTTTCTCGGCAATAGAGAAGAGTTGAAATCGGCTGGATTTATGATTACGGAATTGGGTGATAAGTTTATGCTTATAAAATGGGAAAGATTCAGGCGACAGCCATAACAGAAAGCTATACCGGTTAGCAACCGCATATACATAATTTTTTTCAGGAAAGATTTGTTTTGAATTTGGTGCTGTAAATCGATTGCACCAAATGGAAAGCTCAAAACATTTTCATTTTGCCAAGCCCGCACTGTTAGTCTGCTTGCATTTGGCAATGCTACTCTCCCATTCTGCCACTCATGTTGCAGGGCAAGGCGCTGACAACTACGGCTCAGGGTTAAAACTTAAACTCGATTCTGCTGGCAAAAAATATGTCCGCTTTATCATGTGGAATCAAATCTGGATGCGCCATATTCAGAATAACCCTGGCTCAATGGTAAATGGCAATCCAAGTGCCAATACTTGGGACATTGGCGCAAGGCGTTTGCGGTTTCTTGCCTATGCACAAATTACACCACGTTATCTTGTGCTCACTCATTTCGGCATCAATAATCAAAGTTTTGCAACTGGTGGCGGTAGCGGCACTACTGGCACGGGGGGATATGGAGCGGGCAAAAAACCGCAACTTTTTTTCCATGACGCATGGAATGAATTTGCTATTGTACCTGCTGAAAATCCAACTACTGGCAAAAAAAATAAACGAACGCTTTACTTGGGTGCTGGTCTTCATTATTGGTGGGGCATTAGCAGAATGACTGCTGCTTCTACCTTGAATTTTCTTACTGTAGATGCACCCGTAATTAACTGGCCATTGGTAGATGTGAGTGACCAATTTGCACGGCAATACGGCCTGTATATCAAAGGCCGGTTGGGCAAACTGACGTATAACCTTAACATCAACAAGCCTTTCGCTACAAACAATTCGGCAGTAAACCCAGACCCTGTACACGGGCCTGTAGCCGTTGATAATAACGGAGACAGTAAGCCTGCTATTGGCGGGTATTTCGACTATCAGTTTCTCGATCAGGAAAGTAATGCACTACCCTTCAGAGTAGGCACCTATGTAGGCACAAAAAAAGTTTTGAATATTGGTGCAGGTTTTTATCATACCCAAAAAGGCACCATAAGCAAAGCTTCGGCAGCAAGCAGCAATACCAACACCCACGATATTACATTACTGGGGGCTGATGTATTTGCCGATTTACCTGTTGGTCCCAAAAGCAAAAACATGGCTGTAACCGCATATACTGTATTTTACGATTACAATTTTGGCCCCAATTATCTGCGTACTGTTGGCATCATGAATACAACCTCTGGTTTTGATCCTGCACTGGAAGCTGCAAAGAAAACTATCAACGGCTCTGGTAACGGACGCATATTTGTGGGAACTGGAAAAATATGGTACACACAAGCAGGATTATTGCTACCCAAAGGCAAACATGATAAAATGAGAATTCAACCATTTGCTGCATACACTTACAAAAAACTGGATGCCCTCGATGAGGCTGGCCATTACTTTGATGTTGGTGGAAATATTTTCCTCAATGGTCACCATGCAAAAATTACACCTCAATACAGCACAAGACCCATATACTACAACAACAATGGAGAAAAGAAGATCAATGGCACAAAGGGTGAATTTATTCTACAATTTCAGGTATACCTCTAAATACTTTCAATACAACTAAAACAAACCATCGAATGAGTAACACGAAAAAAAGCTCACTATTTACCATCATTGGTGCCAGCTCTGTCGGCACCATGATTGAGTGGTACGATTTCTACATTTTCGGAAGTCTGGCATCCATTATTTCAACCAAATTTTTTCCGCAGGGCAACCCTACTGCTGCCTTTCTGAGCACACTGGCCACATTTGCTGCAGGCTTTGTGGTACGGCCATTTGGAGCATTATTTTTTGGACGGCTGGGCGATATCATTGGCCGCAAATACACATTCATGGTTACCCTGTTGTTGATGGGTGGAGCCACCTTTTTGATAGGCTGTGTACCCGGGTATGAAAGCATTGGTTTTATGGCGCCAGTACTCATACTAGTTTTGCGCCTGCTGCAGGGCCTGGCCCTCGGCGGAGAATATGGCGGTGCTGCCACTTATGTAGCCGAACACTCGCCAGCAGACAAGCGTGGATTTATGACAGCATGGATTCAGACTACTGCTACAGTAGGTTTATTTGTTTCGTTGCTGGTGATTATGGGCACCCGTTATGCACTCACAAAAGAACAGTTCAACGATTGGGGTTGGCGTGTACCATTCTGGGTATCAATACTCATGGTATTAGTAAGCTATCTTATTCGCAAAAACATGGAAGAGTCGCCCATTTTTGCTAAAGCAAAAGCCAGTGGTAAAACCTCTACCAATCCACTGAAAGAAAGCTTCGGCAATAAGTACAATTTCAAATTTGTATTGCTGGCTTTGTTTGGCGCTGTCATGGGACAGGGCGTTATTTGGTACACCGGTCAGTTTTATGCCATGAGCTTTCTGGAAAAAACAATGAATGTGGCCAAA
This sequence comes from Chitinophagaceae bacterium, assembly GCA_020848815.1. Classification (GTDB taxonomy): domain Bacteria; phylum Bacteroidota; class Bacteroidia; order Chitinophagales; family Chitinophagaceae; genus Phnomibacter. The sequence goes on from JADLHL010000050.1 coordinate 3,145, forward strand.
GACCAGGTAGACAGCCTCATGTTTATTGCACTGATGTTAGGCACTCCATTCTTCTTGTTTTTTGGTTGGCTAAGTGATAAAATCGGGCGTAAATGGATTATGATGGCAGGCATGCTCATTGCCATCTGCAGCTACTGGTTTATTTACGAGCAGATGTATCAAACAACAAATCTCACAAACAAAACAGTGCAAACATCCAGCACTGTTGCCGAGCTCAAAACGGATAAAGAAAGTAAGCAGGACAGTGTGTATACCACCACCACTCAATACACAGACGGAACCGTGGCTTTAATTGAAAACAAAATGCCGCTGGAAAAAGGTCAAGCCATACTCATAGCAGGCAAAGTAAAAAGTGAAATCAAAACGACGGTTACCATTAATAGCAGCGATAAATGGTCACTCATATTTTGGGTGTTTGTGCAAGTACTTTTCGTAACCATGGTGTACGGTCCTATCGCTGCCTTCCTGGTAGAAATGTTCCCTACAAAAATCAGATACACCTCTATGA
>JADLHL010000051.1 GCA_020848815.1 Chitinophagaceae bacterium
CTTTGCCAAACTGGTCGGTAAACTCATCGGCATTGCCTGCTGCTTCATAACCCAAACGGGCCATAATGCCGCTGGCACTGTGGTGGCCGTGGCCTGCTCTGCCATCTTCAGGAAATCGGGCAATAATGACGTCAGGTCGAAACTGGCGTATCACCCACACTACATCGCTGAGCACAGCCTGCTTGTCCCATATCCGAAAAGTTTCTTCAGGATTTTTGCTAAAACCAAAATCGAAGGCCCTGCTGAAAAACTGTTCACCGCCATCTATACGGCGGGCAGCCAGCAACTCTTGGGTACGAATAAGGCCGAGTTCTACGCCTTGTTCATCGCCAATCAGGTTTTGGCCGCCATCGCCACGGGTAAGGCTCAGGTAGCCGGTGCGATAGAGAGCATGATTGCTCAGCCAGGCTATCAGGCGGGTGTTTTCATCATCGGGGTGAGCGGCTATGTAGAGCACACTGCCCAGCACTTTCAGCTTCTTGATGTCCTGCAAAATTTGCCCGGCAGCGGGTGTTTCCGGCACCTGCGCCAACGCAGTAAAACCAGCCAGCAACCCCAAACCTGCGGCCACTATTCTTTTGAATTTATTCAACAAACACATGATTTTCTACAGCTTCAATAGATGAATAAAAAATATAATTGGTCGGTGTTAAACCATTGTTTTTTCTGGTACGAACATTGATACATTCACATTGATCTGATTAACCCCAAACCCCAATTTAAACTATGAGACGTTTTAGCCTCACCCTTCTTGCTATGTTTATCATAGCTGTATTTGTCAGCAGTTGTTATGGTGGCATGAGCATTCAAGCAGCAGCTAACGGTAAGCAAAAATGCGGTCGCGGTTTCATCCGTTAATCTCCATTAGTGAGTTCTCACCCATAATGCAAAGCGACCACCTTACAGTGGTCGCTTTTTTATTGTTATCGGGCGGCGTTGCCTGAGTTGACCATGAACAGCGCATTGGCCATCAGTAGCTTGCCACTTTCCCAGAAGTTGCGGAACAATACATCGTCGGCAAAGAACACAACAGAGCCACGGCCTACAGGCACTTCACCAAACAGTACGCCATCTTTTAGTTGAGCCTTGGCTTTATTGCCGGTGAAACCAGCTATTTGTGCCTCTTTTTTAATGACGCCCACATTCCAGCCATTCTCCATAAACTCATACACATTGTTGTCGGCTTTGAGGGTAAAATAGGTTTTATCAAAACCATAGCCCAGCGGGTGTGAATTGTCTACTTCTACTTTGAAAATGCTACCCGGATTGTTGTATTCCAGGCTTTCTTTTTCCTGGTTTTCGTAGCGGCGAACGTTATCATACAAACCATCCTTTTCGTCGGCTTCTTTTTTATTGCTCAGGCCCCAGTCGGCTTGCACCAGCTGGCTCACGGCATTTTCCATCACAATGAGTTTACCGCCCTGCTGAATCCATTTCTTCATGGCGCCATCTTTATCAAACAAGGGTTTGTAATTGTAGCCTTCGGGCAATATCACTACATCGTATTTATGCCAGGCAATGCTGTTGAGGTTAGCAGCATTAATCAGCGATACAGGGTATTGCAAATCTCTTTCGAGGTAATGCCACACTTCGCCGGCACCAAGGCTGCTTGTGCCTTCACCTGTAGCCATGGCTACACGTGGTGCATGCATAATTTTTACATCGGGGCTACCAAAGTCGGCGCCTTTGTCCATAAAGCCGGTGGCAACAGGCACCAGGGTTACCCGATGATCGGTAGCCAAATCAGCTATCCTTTTTTCGAGGTTGGCAACATGTTGATTTGATGTCTTCAACAATACCACTGTACCTGCTGGGTAAGTGCTACCCTGATACTCAAATGAACGCTGCGCAACCCGAGGCTTTATACCTGCTTTAAGACATGCTGCTACAAAATTGGCTTCGCTATTGCTGCGCCAAGGGAGCAAGTAACCATACTGCATGGGCGGCACCGCTGGCATCATCATGATGGTAAGCATAGTCTTGTCCACGTTGAGTTTTTCTTTTACTGCAAAAGCCTTGAGGCCATGTGCATAAGGAATGCTCCAGGCAGTAATATCATAGGTAGCACTGTCGGTGATTTTTGACGTTGGCTCAAACAATACTTTGGCCAATGTACCACGTGGCTGTACAGTGGTAATCACGATGTCGCCTTTCTCTACATTGAATGCTTCTTCTTTGCCGCTGATATAATTGAAACCTTTGGCTGGCGCTGCCGTACCAAAGCCCCATTCAATACCATTTTTGGTAAGCAAATCTGTCAATCGTTTCAGTTTGCCTTCGTTGCCTTTTTCTTTTACCACAAAAGTTTTGTACTCGCCTACGCCGTTGTTACGGGCATTGGCAAAAAACTGTTGGAAGTTTTGCTGCAAACCGGTAGCATTCTTTGAAGCAATTTCTACGGTACTGATACCGGTGGTGAAATGATGTTCGGCACGGTCAACCAAGGTGAGGGTATCACCGTCTTCATTGCGGATAGCAAGGCCAGCACGAATACCACCCTGCTCATACGTCATGCCGATGCTGCCGTTGTAAGTAGGCCATGTATCGCCATAGCTGGGGTAAAACAAATCGAAACGTTCTCTGGTAAAAAACAGCCAGTTGTTGGCATCAAAATATTTGGCATGGTTGCGGCCTATGCTGGTTTGAAACTGGCGCTGCCAAGGCGTAATCACTTCGTGAAAAGGCTCTGCGGCTGGCGCAAAATAGTAGGGTTCGTTGAAGCCCTGCTCATGAAAATCGACATGCACATGCGGCATCCATTTGTTGTATTGAGGAATGCGCTGCTGCGTTTCTACCTGCGTTTGCCAGGCCCAGTCGCGGTTGAGGTCGAAGTTGTAATGGTTGCTTCTGCCGCCGGGCCAGGGCTCCGCATGTTCCCGTGATGATGGGTCGGCATTCATACGGTCGCCCACCACGCTGTTGTACCAGTTTACATAGCGGTCGCGGCCATCGGGGTTGATGCAGGGGTCAATTATTACCACAGTATTTTTCAGCCACTCTTGTGCCTTGGCATCGGTGAGTAAAAAATAGGCTGTCTTCATTACAGCTTCGCTGCTGCTGGCTTCGTTGCCATGCACATTGTAGCTCATCCACACAATGGCGGTGCCATTTACCTGACCATTACCCGCTGCCAGCCCTGCCAGTTGCAGGTTGTTTTGACGGATGCTTTCCAGTTGGCCCATGTTTGCAGCGCTGGCAAAAGTGGCCAGCAATAAGGGTCGGCCTTCGTTGGTGCGGCCGTATTGCTCCAGCTTCATTTGTGCAGGGGCAGCTTTGGCCAATGCTTCAAAGTAGGCCACAATTTTGTGGTGGGGCGTAAAACGTTCGCCAATTTCGTAGCCTAAAAATGATTTGGGCGAAGGAATGCTTTGTGCGATGCCATACACGGCCAACAGCAACAAGCAAAAAGTAGCAGTTATTTTTTTCATACCAGATAAGTAGAACAACAAAGATTAGGGAAAAAACTGTTGCAGCCAGTTGGACGATATCCTACAACAAATCCAACAGTTGAATGGCAAGCTTTTTCATGTACAAATTGAGGATTGAACTTTGCCAGCAATAAAAAAGCAACTCCGGAGAGTTGCTTTCAATCATGTAAAAGTTATGCTTGGTATCAGGCCGTTTTAGCCAGGCTACGCAGGTACATAAAATGACTGGCGATAGCTTTGCCCATTGTTTTGTATTCAATGTAGGGCACATTGAATTCGGCGCAGGCCTGCTTCACTATTTTGTTGATTTCGGGATAGTGAATATGCGAAATACGGGGGAACAAATGGTGCTCTACCTGAAAGTTGAGACCACCCACCAACCAGCTTACTAATTTGCTGCGGGTAGCAAAATTGGCAGTGGTTTTCAATTGGTGTACAGCCCACTCATCATCCATTTTACCGGTAGCCTCGTTGGCCAAAGGAAAGGCTGTATCCTGCACGGTATGCGCCAGTTGAAACACAATGCTCAGCACAAATCCGCTCAGCATGGTCATTACCAAAAAGCCAACCATCCAGCTTACAAAGCCATGTACGTAAATGGGAATAATCATGAAGATGGAAGCAAACAGCAATTTGCCAATCCAAAATGACAAATGATCTTTCAACGACATTTTTGACAATGGAACAGTACCAATGCGGCCTTTGAAGTATTTGCCAAAGTCAGAATAAAAAATCCAGAACAGGTACAGAAGGCAATACAAAAACCAGAAGTAAAAATGCTGCACTTTGTGAATGCCCAGCTTTTGCTGATGCTTGCTCATTCGCAATAAAAAGCCGGCGTCCAAATCATCATCTACCTCATGCACATTGGTATAGGCATGGTGAATAACGTTGTGTTTTTGGTTCCACATGTAAGCACTACCACCCAACATATTGAGGGTAAGTGCTGCCAGCTTGTTTATAAAAGCATGCTTGCTAAAACTGCCATGGCCACCATCGTGCATGATGTTGAAGCCAATGGTTGCAATCAGCAAACCCATGAGACCGCTCAGTACCAGTGCTAACCACCCTGGCATAGCTACCGCCATGAGCACTATGTAAACAGCTGTAAGCGCCGCCACCAGAATAATGGCTTTAGATAAAATACGCCAGCCGCCGGTGGTGGCTGTTTGTTTTTCTTCGAAATACTTTTGAACCCGCTGCTTTAGTACTGCATGAAAAGACGGGGTAACATGGGGAAATTTTGGAGTTGCCATTCAAACTATTAATAAATGATCAGCAGCATTGAGCTGCCTTTTAAAGACAAAAAAAAGTAACCGTGCTAATGTAGTTCTTAGGTTACATTTTGAATAAAACTGTTGAAGTTTTGTATACCCAAAGTTTTATCACTTATGAATCCTTCGGCATAAGGAACCCCAACAGTTTTGCCGTACATCCTGCATCTGTCGATGATAGATTGCAAAAAGGCTGGTGAGCTGATGTAGGTCTGTGGCTCATCATCGGGCACGGTATCAAACTGAGTGGCATAGGCCCTGATGGCGGCAAGTTTGCGTTCAAACACAGCCGAAATATCCATTACAAAATCGGGTTCGAGGTAGCGGTCTTGTATAAAATTGAACACATAGGTTGGTCGCCACGCAGCTTGTTGTACCCCGTTTCTGGAAGTTTCTATTTTGCGTAGCCCACTCAGCCAGGCAGCATCACGCACCAGTTGAGCGGCACGGCCATGGTCGGGGTGGCGGTCGCTGGGTGCATTGGTTAAAATAATAGTAGGTTGATAGTACCGGATAGCCTCCACCACTTTGAGCTGGTATTCCCGGGTATTTTCAAAAAATCCATCGGGGATACCGAGGTTTTCACGGGCATCAATGTCCATGATTTTTGCGGCGGCGGCGGCTTCTGCAAAGCGGGTTTCTACATTGCCTCTTGTGCCGAGTTCTCCTTGCGTCAGGTCTACAATACCTGTTTTTTTTCCCTGCAGTTTTTCCATCATCAGGGTGCCGGCACAGCTGAGTTCTACATCATCAGGATGTGCCGCAATAGCCAAAATGTCCAATTTCATGGTTGCAAAGGTAAGCGAACCCGTACAGCCGCAGCCTATGCAAAAAGCCAAAAAAAACTGGCTGTATCATTCATTACATCCCACTACCATGCCATTTCTATTTTCACACATTCACTCACTCAACCACACAGCCACTTCAACTGTTACCTTCGCACTATGGCATACGCATCGTTAGAAGCATGTTTGATTGACCTCGAAAAAAATGGTCATCTCATTAGAATTAAAGAAGCAGTAGACCCTCATTTGGAAATGGCCGCCATACACCTGCGGGTGTATGATGCACAGGGCCCTGCGCTGTTATTTGAAAATGTGAAAGGTTCGAAATACAAAGCAGCGTCCAATATTTTCGGCACCCTCGACCGTAGTAAATTCATTTTCCGCGATACACTGGCGCAGGTGCAGCAAATGGTGCAGTTGAAAAACGATCCCATGAAGGCGCTGAAATCGCCCATCAAAAATTTCGGTACCGGACTCGCTGCCATCAAGGCATTGCCACTCAAAAATCCGTTGAGTAAACCCGTGCTGGACAACGAAATCCGCATCAGCGATTTGCCGCTTATTCAACACTGGCCCATGGATGGCGGCGCTTTTGTAACCCTGCCACAGGTGTACAGCGAAGACATTGATCAGCCCGGCATTATGAAAGCCAACCTGGGTATGTATCGCATTCAGCTGAGCGGCAATGAGTACGAAATGGATAAAGAAATTGGCCTCCATTATCAATTGCACCGTGGCATTGGCGTACACCAAACCAAGGCCAACCGCAAAGGCCAACCGCTTAAAGTAAGTTGCTTTGTGGGTGGCCCGCCATCGCATACAGTGTCGGCAGTAATGCCGCTGCCAGAGGGCCTGAGTGAAATGACTTTTGCCGGCATCCTGGGCGGCCGTCGTTTCCGCTATACTTACCGCGATGGATTTGCCATCAGCACCGATGCCGATTTTGTCATTACCGGTGAAGTATATCCCGGTGACAACAAACCCGAAGGTCCATTCGGCGATCATCTTGGATATTATAGTCTTACGCATCCCTTTCCACTGATGAGAGTACACAAGGTGTATGCCAAAAAGAACGCCATCTGGCCTTTTACCGTAGTAGGCCGTCCGCCACAGGAAGATACCAGCTTTGGGCAACTCATTCATGAAATGACGGGCGATGCCATACCCAACGAAATACCCGGCGTAAAAGAAGTACATGCCGTGGATGCATCGGGTGTACACCCATTGCTGCTGGCTATTGGCAGTGAACGATACACCCCATATCTGCCTACCAAACAACCGGCAGAA
>JADLHL010000052.1 GCA_020848815.1 Chitinophagaceae bacterium
AAAAAAGACAAGCGTTTGGTATTTGGTAATTCCTGTCCGGAATATATCAGCGGAATGCCCGACCACGTAGCACCAAGTACAAACAATGGTAAGGCGGCTGCACCATACTTTTCCCACTCGGTTCCGTTCCAGCTGTTTTCATCGTGGTTGCTGGTAAAAAACATTTTGAAGGACGGCTTGGGATAACGGTCTTCGTATTTACTCAACACCACATCGAGTATGGTATTGGTTTGTGTGGATGTAAAAAACTTTTCGGTGGTATGCATCCACTCCCATGCATAGCTGGCATCGAATACTGAATGATAGGCTTCGTTTTCTGTTTCGGCCAACCAAAACAGCGGCTTTACTGCATCGCAATGATGGCGGGCTTCGAGCCAAAAATCGAGTGGTACCAAATGTGCCATATCGCAGCGAAAGCCATCGATGTCGCAGGTCTTCACCCAAAACTGCATGCTCTCCATCATTTCGCGGCGCATGTCGTTGTTGCCATAGTCGAGGTCGGCTACATCTTCCCAACCATTACGCTCCTGAAAATTGCCACTCGGGCTGAGGTCGTAATAATCTCGTCTGCGGCCATCCATCCACTCATGACCATAGCCGGTGTGGTTGGCCACCCAATCAATAATCACTTTCATGCCCAAGGCATGCGCCTGATGGACCAATGTTTTGAAATCATCAATGGTACCAAACTCAGGGTTGGTTTGCACATAACTGCTACAAGCGTAGTAACTGCCTAATGTACCCAACCGCTTGGGAACACCAATGGGTGTAATGGGCATGAACCAAAGTGTTTCTACTCCCATAGCAGCTAGCCTTGGCAGGTGTTGGCCAAAAGCAGCAAAGGTTCCTTCGGCCGTGTATTGCCGCACATTTACTTCGTAAATATTGGTATGATGACACCAGTGTACCGGTGAAAATTCGCTTGTTGACATAGTGGTTCAAAGAAACGATTTTATGGGACGCGGATTTTGAGGCTGAAACGGATTTGCACAGATAATTCTAACGAAAGAATAATGAGCTACAGATTCACAGATTGCATTTTTCCGTATTAATCTGCGAATTTGTGGCATCCTATTTATGCCTGATGAGGATGTACTGTATTGAAGCTTGGTAAAGAACAGGACGATGAAGTGTGCGACGCAACGAAGCTTCATAGTAGCACTACTGCCGGGCCCATCATTGTATTAATTTCCTGGCTCAAACTTGCAGCATGCCGGCGGGTATCAACCCCTATTTTTGCAGGGCTTATGCTGAAAGGTCCGCTACTCAACAAGTATCCGCAACTCCGTACATTTTTGGTCGCCCGTTTTGCGTTCATTTTTGCCATGCAAATGGTGAACACGGGCATTGCGTGGTACCTGTACGAACTCACCCGAGATGTGTTGTCGCAGGGCTTGCTGGGCCTGAGCGAAGTGGTACCTGCCATCAGTCTCGCCTTGTATGCCGGGCATGTTATAGACATCAGCGACAAACGCAACATGCTGCTGCGGGGCATGCTGCTCTACCTCTGTGCAAGTATTGGTTTGGGTATTGTATCGAGCCAATGGGTTTCGTCATCGCTGGGTGTACAAGCTACCGCTGTTTGTATTTATGTATTGGTGTTTTTTACTGGTGTGTTTCGTGCTTTTACAGGCCCAACCTTTCACAGCATTGTAGCACAACTGATCAATGATAAAGCTGATTTACCCAAAGCCGTTACGCTCAGCAGCACTGCATGGACCATGGCTGCCGTTGGCGGGCCAGTGATAGCAGGATTACTGATTGCACAAATCAGCCTTACGTTCATGTTTGCCATTTCTGTTTCGTTGCTCATACTGGCTGCTGCATTGGTAAGCAAACTACCGAACCTGCCGGCACAGCACAGCAACATGCAACAACGCACCTGGGAAAGTGTGAAAGACGGCCTGCGGTATGTTTGGAAAACCAAAGAAGTATTGAGTGCATTGAGTGTAGATATGTTTGCGGTATTGTTTGGTGGTGCCGTGGCCATGCTACCGGTATTTGCCAAAGACATTTTGCATGTAGACGCCACAGGCATGGGCTTGCTGAAAGCCGCACAGGGCATGGGTACCGTGATGGTGTTGTTTGTAATGGCCCGTATGCCGCTCACCAAAAATCAGGGCCGCATTATGCTGATATGTGTTGCCGGCTTTGGCCTCAGCATGATTGCTTTTGCCCTTAGCCGCAGCTATTGGTTGTCGTTTTTCATTTTGCTCATCAGTGGAGTATTTGATGGCATTAGTGTCGTCATCCGCAGTACCATATTGCAACTGTATGTACCCGATGATATGCGGGGCAGAGTAAGCTCTGTCAATAGTATGTTCATCAACAGCAGTAATGAGTTGGGCCAGTTTGAAAGCGGCATTGCAGCCCGGTTGATGGGCACTGTTACCTCCGTTATTTTCGGCGGTTGTATGACGCTACTCGTAGTAGGTGTAAGTTGGGTAAAAGCGCCGAGGCTGCGGAAACTGAAATACTAATCAGTGATGGTTGATGTACGATGTCTGATGTCTGATTTGAATAAAGGAAATACGTGTTGTCAACCTAGCAACTTTCCTACCTACCAACAAGTAAACTCTGGAACTTGTAAACACGTGATCCCGATAGCTATCGGGACATAAACTCGTTCCCCTATTCCTTCACTTCATCCAGCAAATACACGATGTGTTTGTACCGAATATTGCTATGGTGCGACAGTGCCAACTCGCAGGTGGTAGACGACGAAAAACCTTCACGGCTTTGTATTTGCGCAGCGGCTTTCAGTTCTTGTGCGGTGGCACTGGCTACCAATTCGGGCACCAGAAAACCACGGTCGCCGGCCATGCCACAGCAGCCGGCACCGGCAGGTACTTCTGCATGTGGCGCACAAGCTTTGGCCAGTTGCACAAAAGCATCGTTCAATCCCAACTTGGTAACTGCACAGGCAGGATGCAGCACCACAGGTTCCTGCTTGGGATTGAGCTGCAGTTTGGGCAACACAGTTTGTTGCAGAAAAGCGACGCTATCCAACATTTGTAGCTGTCGCCATTGTTGTAAATAGGGTTCGGGCAAATGCTTGCCATTTTGCAAAAACGTGTAGGTACAAGAAGAAAAATCACACACTATCGGTAGACGACCTTTATCGGTCCATTGCCACAATGCAGTAACAGCCTCTTGCAACAACTGCTGACTGGCAGCTACGTAACCCTTGCTGCTAAAGGGCTGGCCGCAACATTGGGCACCAATTCCTTCCGGAATCAACAGCTGTACACCTGCTTGCCTGCACACATCGAGCATCGTTTGCTGCAATGTTTTTGGTTCATCGCCATGTGCCATTACCCGGTTGATGCAAGAAGAAAAATACACCGCATCGGGTTGCGCCGGATTTGCTGTTGGCAATGGCTTCGCGGCTTTCAAACCATGCATCCATACAGGCATGCCGGGAATGATTTTCCGCATACCACGACTGATGCCACTAACCAACTTTATTGTATCGAATAGTGCCAACACAGCAATACCCAATCTGGCCGATGTTGCTACGAATCCAAAATGCTTCGCCATCCACCCGGCAATGGCATTTCCCATACGACCATGCTGCTCATGCCGCAAGCGTTTCACCAACTCACCGGTATTGATATCCACAGGACAATCTGTAGCACACAAACCATCCGTGGCGCAGGTATCCAAACCATCGTATTGAAAAGATGACTGCAGCTCTTTCAGCAATTGCTGTTGGTCTTGTTGTTGCAAACGCTGCAATGCCCTGCGGGCTACAATGCGTCGGCGTGGCGTCATGGTTACATCGCGGCTGGGGCAGTTCACTTCACAAAAACCACACTCAATGCATTTGTCTACTTCCTGTTCTACCTGTGGCAAATCTTTCAGGTGTTCGATATGTGCCTGCTTACTGGCATTGATAATAACACCGGGATTGAGTAACCCTTTTGGATCGGCAGCATGTTTGATTTGCTGCATGATGCGATATGCTTCGCCACCCCACTCTGCTTCAATAAATGGTGCCATGTTACGGCCCGTGCCGTGTTCGCCTTTTAACGCACCATCGTATTTATTGACCACCAGCGAAACCACTTCCCGCATAAAAGCATCATACCGTTTCACTTCACTTTCGGTATCGAGGAGTTGTGTAATCACAAAATGAATATTGCCATCTTTTGCATGACCGAAAATGATGGCATTGTGATAACCATACTTTGTAAACAGCTGTTGTACATCCACCAATCCATCGGCCAGTTTAGCCACGGGAAAAGTGATGTCTTCCAAAATCACCGTAGTGCCTCGTTGCCGCACAGCCCCCACACTGGGAAACATGCCTTTGCGGAGTTTCCAGTAAAAATTGCGTTCCTTTTCTTGTGTGGTAAAAGCTGCGGGATGCAGTAATGGCAACTGCTGCAATGCAACATTGGCGTTGGCCAGCAAGCTTTCCAATGCAGTTGTATCCTCTGTTTGGTATTCGCAGAGCAAAGCTGCTGCACCTTCGGGAAGTTGTGTAAAAAATTCGGGTAAACCCGGCAGGTGTTCAACTGATTTTAGCGAAGCCCTGTCCATGAGTTCCAACGCTTCGGCACCAGTTTCTTTGAGCGGTACAATGGCCGAGCATGCTTCATACAAGTTGGGAAAATATAGCATGGCTGCTGCCTTGTATGGCTTATCAGCAATGGTGCGTAGCGTTGCTTCTGCAATGAAAGCCAGTGTTCCTTCTCCACCCACCAGCAGGTGCGCAAATATGTCGAGCGGATGCTCATAATCTACCAAGGCATTGAGTGAATAGCCAACCGTATTCTTTGTAAGATACTTGTGCCGGATTCGCTGCAACAAAGCATCATTGCTGAGTATTTGCTGGCGCAGTTCGGTGAGCGTTGTAGCTAATGTTGATTGCTCTTGCAGAAACCTGTCATAATCCATGGCATCTGCTGTATGATAACGCCGTCCATCGGGCAATACAAAATGAACATGCTCAATGGTATGATATGAATTGTCTTTTACCCCACAGCACATGCCTGATGCATTGTTGCTGATGATGCCGCCCATCATAGCCGCATGAATACTCGCCGGATCGGGGCCAATTTTCTGGCTGTGCTTTTTCAGGTAATGATTCACCATACCTCCGGTAATGCCCGGCTGCACGGTTACCGCTTGTTTGGCAGCATGCACCTGTATACCCCGCCAATGCTTGCTAATATCGACCAGCCAACCATCCGTAATAGCCTGTCCGCTGAGGCTGGTGCCACCTGCCCGAAATACAACGGGCACCAATTGCTGCTGTGCCAATTCGAAAATACGTTGTACGTCTTCCACCGTTGCCGGAAACAATACTGCCTGCGGAATGAGCTGATAAAACCCGGCATCAGAAGCATAAGAAATGCGATCGATGAGCCTGGTAGAAAACTGAGTAGCCGGTAATATTTGAAGCAGTATCTGATCGGTGGTTGGCATGATAGCAAATGAGCCATGAAGGTACTTTATCGTAGCTGAATGATTGGGCCGACACATGTATTTTTGAGCATGCAATTATCAGACGTCATCATCCGCGACATAGCCCCTGCAGACAATGCGGCCATTGCCCGCATCATTCGTACTTCATTGGAAGAGTTTGGTGCCAACCATCCGGGCACGGTGTATTACGATAAAGAGACTGATCACTTGTATGAACTGTTTCAATCAACAACGGGCTCATGGTATTTCATTGCCACACACAACGATCAACTATTGGGTGGCGCCGGTATCTTTCCCACCAAAGGTTTGCCCGAAGGCACTTGTGAGTTGGTGAAAATGTATTTGCATGCCAATGCCCGTGGACTCGGATTAGGCCAGCGATTGCTGCATACCTGTTTTGCAAAAGCCAAAGAACTCGGCTATACGCACATGTATCTCGAAACCATGCCGGAGCTTACACGGGCCATACCCATGTATGAAAAAAATGGCTTTCATTATCTGGATGGACCGATGGGCCAAACGGGCCATTTCGGTTGTGCCATCCAAATGATGAAAGCCTTATAAACGCAGAGCGTTATTTCTTCGATTAGTTAGCAGTCAACGCTGCGCCGAGATACTCTTGGTTGAGGCGGGCAATGTTGGTGAGGCTGATGCCTTTGGGGCAAACAGCTTCGCAGGCACCGGTATTGGTACATGCGCCAAAGCCTTCCTTATCCATCTGTGCAATCATGTTGAGGGCACGTGATTTACGTTCGGGAGCACCCTGTGGCAGCAATGCCAGTTGCGTTACTTTGGCAGAAGTAAAGAGCATAGCCGAGCTGTTTTTGCAAGCAGCTACACAAGCACCACAACCAATACAGGCTGCAGCAGCAAATGAAGCATCAGCTTTATCTTTTTCAATAGGCAGTGCGTTGGCATCTACAGCATTACCGGTATTAACGCTAATAAAGCCACCCGCCTGAATAATGCGGTCGAAAGCGCTGCGGTCTACCATCAAATCTTTCAGTACAGGGAAAGCACCTGCTCTCCACGGCTCAATGGTAATGGTGTCGCCATCTTTATAGGCACGCATGTGCAGTTGGCAGGTAGTGTTTTGCTCCCATGGGCCGTGCGGACGACCATCGATGTACAAAGAGCACATGCCGCAGATGCCTTCGCGGCAGTCGTGGTCGAATGCAATCGGGTCTTTGCCCTCTGCAATCAGCTCTTCGTTGAGCACATCAATCATTTCCAGAAAGCTCATTTCTGAAGAAATGTTTTTTACCTGATATGTTTCGAAACTACCCTTGGCTTGCGTATTTCTCTGACGCCAAACTTTCAGGTTGAGGTTCATATTATAATGTTCCATAATCGAGTATTCAAAAATGATTGAAGGTTTTTACTTGTACGAACGCTGGCTTGGTTTCACCACTTCATATTCCAATGCTTCTTTGTGCAATGTCCATTGGTGATCGCCTTTATATTCCCACGCCGCTACATACATGTAGTTGGCATCATCACGAAGTGCTTCGCCTTCTGGCGTTTGGCTTTCTTCGCGGAAGTGGCCACCACAGCTTTCATTGCGGTTGAGAGCATCAACACACATCAGTTCACCCAGTTCAATAAAGTCGGCTACACGGTTGGCCTTGTCCAGTTCAGGGTTCAGCTCGTTGATTTCACCGGGGATTTTTACATCGCTCCAGAATTCTTTTTTCAGCTGCTGAATTTCTGCAATCGCTTGCTTCAATCCTTCTTCACTACGGGCCATGCCGCACTTGTCCCACATAATTTTACCCAACCGCTTGTGAAAGCTTTCCACGGTTTTAGTTCCCTTAATGCTCATCAGCTGTTGGATGCGATCGGCTACGGCCTTCTCTGCTTCTACAAATGCCGGATGATCTTGGGGCAATGGTTTGGTATGAATATCGTCTGCGAGGTAGTTACCCAAAGTGTACGGAATCACGAAGTAACCATCTGCCAAACCCTGCATCAGCGCAGATGCACCAAGACGGTTGGCACCGTGATCGCTAAAGTTAGCTTCGCCCAAAGCATACAAACCGGGCACGTTGGTCATCAGTTCGTAGTCTACCCACAGGCCACCCATGGTATAGTGCACCGCTGGGTAAATACGCATCGGTGTTTCGTAGGGGTTTTCGCCGGTAATCTTTTCGTACATATCGAAAAGGTTACCGTATTTCTCTTTCACCACTTCTTTACCCATGGCTATGATTTCATCTTCGCTTACATGGTCGAGGCCTTTTTTACCGGCTTCAATTTTACCATAACGCTTGATGGCATCTGCATAATCGAGGAATACCGCCTGCTTGCTGCTACCTACGCCATAGCCGGCATCGCAACGCTCTTTGGCAGCACGGCTGGCCACATCTCGTGGTACCAGGTTACCAAAGGCAGGATAGCGACGCTCCAGATAGTAGTCACGTTCCTCTTCAGGAATATCAGCTGCTTTGCGGGCATCGTTTTGTTTTTTGGGCACCCAAATACGACCATCGTTGCGGAGCGATTCACTCATCAGGGTGAGCTTGCTCTGGTGGTCGCCACTTACAGGAATACAAGTGGGGTGAATTTGTGTAAAGCAAGGGTTGCCAAAGAAGGCACCTTTTCTATGCGCTTTCCATGCAGCAGTTACGTTGCTACCCATGGCGTTTGTACTCAGGTAAAATACGTTGCCATAGCCACCGCTGCACAGCAGTACGGCGTGGCCAAAGTGGCGTTCCAGTTTACCGCTTACCAAATCACGGGCAATGATACCACGGGCTTTGCCGTCTACCACCACTACATCCAGCATTTCGTGGCGGTTGTACATCGTTACATTACCCAGTGCTACCTGGCGTTCCAACGCACTGTATGCACCCAGCAACAGCTGCTGACCAGTTTGACCGGCTGCATAAAACGTACGTTGTACCTGTGTACCACCAAACGAACGGTTGCTTAGCAAGCCGCCATATTCACGGGCAAAAGGCACACCCTGCGCCACACACTGGTCAATGATGGCACCACTTACTTCGGCCAGGCGATGCACATTGCCTTCACGGGCACGGTAGTCGCCACCTTTAATGGTATCGTAAAACAAGCGGTACACACTGTCACCATCGTTTTGGTAGTTTTTGGCAGCGTTGATACCACCCTGTGCCGCAATACTGTGGGCACGGCGGGGGCTATCCTGAAAGCAAAATGCTTTCACTTTATAACCCAGTTCGCCAAGGGCGGCAGCAGCACTGGCACCGGCCAAACCGGTACCCACCACTACAATTTCCAGTTTGCGTTTGTTAGCCGGGTTTACCAGCTTACAAGTGCTTTTATACGATGTCCACTTTTTATCGAGCGGTCCGGCAGGAATTTTTGCGTTCAGCATATCGTTCGTATAAATGATTTGTGTTCTAAATTGTTGCTATTCTTTTTTGAAACCAGCAGTTGTGCTACTATTTGGCTGTAGTTGTGTCACTCCCTTGTACAACCGTACTCATAGCGGCATTAACCTACCCAACCCAAATACATGGCGATGGGCATCAATGCAAACAGGAGCGGCACTATGATAGAGTAACCCACGCCTACGCTTTGTACAATGGTCATCCACTTGTTGTTGTGCACACCCAGAGTGCGGAAGGCACTCTGAAAGCCATGCAGCAGGTGATACGCCAGCGAAATACAAGCCAGTACATATACAATCACCACCCACAGTTCGCTGAAGGTTACTTTCATCAGGTTGAACATGTCGTGCATACCAGCTACTTCAGGCATATCATCACTTCCGGTGATGCGGGCTTTTACCCAAAAATGTGCCAGGTGCAAAATCAGGAAAATCATAATGAGGGTACCCAACAGGCCCATAGCACGGCTGTACCATTTGCTGCCACGGCCGGCCAGCGGCACTGCATAGCCTTGTGTACGTTTGCTACGGTTGCTGGCTTCCAGCATCAGGCCCTGCACTATGTGCAAAATGATACCGGCAAACAATCCCACTTCGAGTATGCGGATTAAAATGGTGCTGCCCATAAAATGAGCCGCCCTGTTGAAAATGGCCCCATCATCACTAGGGTCAAAAGGCCACACGGCCACATTGAGATCGGCAAAAATGCAGGCGTTGATTCCTACGTGTACAATCAAAAAAACAATCAGGAATAACCCCGTGAGTCCCATCACGAGTTTCTTGCCAATAGAAGAAGTAAATGCTTGTTTCCAGGTCATATCGCTCAGCTTATTTGTTCGGCAATCCTTGCAATGTTGCAAGGTGGCGCAAAAGTAGGGATCAATGTTGATTACCAATTGACTATTTCATGACAATATGGAATGATCCTGATTCGTTTTCTGCGCAAACGATGCCGTCTTAAGCAATTCAATTTTGCATGTAAAATATTACTGAACACGTCAATCTGCAGCTGGTTGACCAGTGTTTAAAACTGTGCTGTTTATTTTTCTTTCTGATTGAACATGAATAGCCCCGCTTACCTTTATGTTGAAAAAAAATGAAAACTCCCATGAAGTATAACTTGAAAAACGGACTGTTTGCATTGGCTTGCCTTTTAAGCACCACTGCCATAGCACAAGATGAAAAGGAAAGAACATTCAAGCCATTTAAAGTAGACCTGAGTATTGGCTATGCCCTTCCCCTGGGCGGCGGTACCGGCTCAAGAGGTGGCATCCTGTTTGTAGTAGAACCCAAATATGCATTGGCCGATCAGTTTGCCCTTGGCCTCCGGCTGGAGGGTGCAGCTATGGCTCGTGGCGTAATTGTAAACAACACCGAATTTGAAGGAGATGTGCAAGTAAACGGATCCTATTTGCTTACCGGCGATTATTACTTATCCAACAAAGGGTTTCGGCCATTTTTGGGTGCAGGTGCCGGCATTTTTACAGTGGCTGGTGCTTATGTAAGCGCAGGTACACAAGTAGAAGAAGCCGACATACTAACCGACAGCAAATTTGGCGGCATGCTCAGGGCCGGTTTCGAAGCTGGCCATTTCAGATTGGGGGTAGAATACAACATGGTGGGCAAAACCGATTTCAGCCTCAAGAATAATTACCTCGGTGTAAAACTCGGCATATGCATTGGCGGCGGCCGGTACAACAAAGACTAATCTTCACATAACTGCTTTTACAAAACAGCTTCCCTCATCGGAAGCTTTTTTTTTATCCGCTGCATGAGTCCACAAGCCGTTCATATAAATAGCGGATACAAAGGGCTGAATGCAGCTACATTTGACCTATGCGCAAAGTGGTAAACATTGTATGGAACAGCCTTAAAATGGCCATCGAAGAACTTCGCACCAATAAAATGCGGACTTTTCTTTCCCTGTTTGGTGTCACCATCGGCATCTTTTGCATCATTGGTGTACTGGCCACGGTACAAAGCCTGAAGCAAAATATTAAGGACGGTTTAAAAGACCTTGGCACCAACACTGTATACGTACAAAAGTGGCCCTGGGGCGGCGGCGGCGATTATCCGTGGTGGAAATATGTAAAACGCCCCGAGCCCAAGTTTGAAGAAATGCGCCCCATAAAAACCCGCAGCCAGTATGCCGATGCGGTGGCGTTTATGCTCTTCAATAGCAGCAATGTAGAATACAAAGACAACCTGCTGACGAATGTGAGCTGGTATGGCGCTACTGAAGAGTTTAACCGCATTCAGGAAATAAAACTCGGCGATGGCCGCTACCTCTCTTCCAGCGAATTTGCCAATGGCTCTCCGGTAATTGTAATGGGCTACGAAAATGCTGTGAAGCTGTTTGACGAGCCCCAAAAAGCCGTGGGCAAACAGGTGACCATTGCCGGCCGTACCGCCACCATTGTTGGCGTAATGAAAAAGGCCGGCCAAAGCATGGTGGGTGCATGGGATTTTGATAATATTATTATTGTGCCATTCAACTTTTGCCGCCAGGTGGTCGACGAAAGAAATGCCGGTCGTTTTTTGCTCGTAAAAGGCAAAGAAGGTGTAGCAGTGGAAGTGCTCAAAGATGAGCTGAAAGGCATTATGCGCAGTGTACGCAAACTACGCCCCACCGAAGATGACAACTTTGCGCTGAACGATGTAACAGCCAGCAGCCAAAGCCTCGATGCATTGTTTACCAACCTCAATATTGGCGGCTTGGTTATTGGAGGTTTCAGCCTTATTGTAGGTTTGTTTGGCATCGCCAATATCATGTTTGTAACGGTGAAAGAACGAACCTCACAAATAGGATTGAAGAAAGCCGTAGGTGCCCAAAAAGCCTACATCATGACAGAGTTCTTGTTAGAGTCTTCGTTCCTCTGCATCATTGGTGGGTTCATTGGTTTACTGCTGGTGTTTCTTATTACGCTGGCACTAAGTGCAGCCCTGCCGTTTAAAGTATTTATTTCCGCAGGCATAGTGGCACTGGCCATGGGTATCAGCATTGGCGTGGGTTTACTGGCAGGCATCATTCCTGCCTGGAATGCAGCCCGGCTTGATCCGGTGGTGGCCATTAGAAGTAAGTAGAAAAGACGAGGTACGAAGTAAGAAGTCCGGAATAAGTAAGATGGAATTGAGGATTGAGGTATTCCATTGGCACATTTAGATACTTTTGTGCCATTACACATGGGCACATTGACGTCTTCGGCTACCATACTCGCTATCGAATCATCCTGCGATGAAACCTCTGCTGCTGTTTGCCGCAATGGTGACATTTTATCCAACATTATTGCCACCCAAGCGGTGCATCAGCAATACGGCGGAGTGGTACCCGAGCTGGCCAGCAGGGCACACATGCAAAACATTGTGCCTGTAGTGCAGCAGGCTTTGCAAGCGGCACAATGCGATTTACAAAGTGTTGATGCCATTGCATACACCCAAGCCCCGGGCCTTATTGGTGCGTTGCTGGTGGGCAGTGGTTTTGCTAAAAGCCTTGCATTGGCGCTGGATAAACCACTTATTGCCGTGCACCACATGCAGGCACACGTGCTGGCCAATCTCATTGGCAACCGCCGTCCTTCGTTTCCTTTTTTGTGCCTTACTGTGAGCGGTGGCCACACCCAAATTGTACGCTGCGACAGCCCTTTGCAAATGACCGTGATTGGCGAAACACTGGACGATGCCGCTGGCGAAGCCTTCGATAAAAGTGCCAAACTCATTGGCCTGCCCTACCCCGGCGGCCCGCTGATTGACAAGTATGCACAGCAAGGACAAGCCGTCTACAAATTTGCCGAGCCACAAATACAAGGACTTGATTTCAGCTTCAGTGGATTGAAAACATCCATTCTTTATTTTTTGCAAAAAGCACAGAAAGAGAACCCTGATTTTGTACAGCAAGAACTGGCCAATATCTGTGCGTCTGTTCAGCAAAGCATCATTCAAATTCTGATAAAGAAGCTGATGAAGGCAGCGAAAGAAACGGGCATCAAAGAAATATGTGTGGCAGGTGGTGTAAGCGCCAACAGCGGCCTGCGTAAAGCCTTACAAGCAACGGGCGAACGTTTTCACTGGAATACGTATATGCCAGCTTTTGAATACTGCACCGACAATGCAGGCATGATTGCCATTGCGGCTTACTATAAATTTCTCGACGGGCAATTCAGTAGTTTAGATGCATCGCCATCGGCAAGAGCCAGTTGGTAACAATTGTGTATTTATGCCAAACACCTGGTTTCAATTCAAACAATTCACCATCCATCAGGACAAGTGCGCCATGAAAGTGACCACCGATGCCTGCTTGTTTGGGGCTTGGGTGGCGGCACAGGTACAGGCTACTAATGCTACAAGAGCATACGATTTAGGAACCGGTACTGGCTTGCTAAGCCTGATGCTGGCACAAGCAAAAAACAACCTGCGTATTACTGCAGTAGATATTGAAGGCGATGCTGTAGCACAAGCCAGCGAAAATGTGGCAGCGTCGCCATTTGCTGCTCAAATTGCAGTGCTACAACAAGACATCCGCTGGATGCCTGCCGAACCGAAAGCCGATTTTATCATCAGTAATCCGCCTTTTCATGAGCTGCAACTCAGCTCCGTTTTTGATGCCAAAAACATTGCCCATCATTCCGATGCTTTGCTGCTGGAAGAATTATTCCTGAAAGCAAAATCGTTGTTGGCAGCAAATGGGCAATTTGCAGTGCTGCTGCCATTTTACCGAAAGCAAGCGATGCTCACTTTAGCCGCAGAACTTCACCTCACAGTTGTGCATGGTTGTGATGTGCGGCAAACTCCCAGGCATGACTTGTTCAGAACCATGGCCATTTTTAGTGAAGAACAAAATGCTCATTCAACATTTGAAACAATCAGCATTGCCGGCAATCAAGAACAATACGACCCCGCATTTGTACAACTATTGAAACCTTACTACCTGAAATTGTAACCACTCATGAACTATTTTGAATTGTTTGATATCCCGGTTTCTTTTACTGTGAATAAAGCTGCGCTTACCCGTATCTATGTGCGTTTACAAAAGCAATACCACCCCGATTTTTTTGGTCAGGAGTCTGTCGAAGCGCAGGATAAAGCCATGGAAATGTCGTCGCTCATTAACCAGGCCTGGAAGACATTTCAAACAGAAGATGCCACAGTGAAATATGTGCTGCAGCTGCATGGCATGTTGGAGGAAGAAGAAAAGTTTGCCCTGCCCCCCGCTTTTTTGATGGAGGTAATGGAACTGAATGAAATGCGCATGGATGGAGCCGATGCCGCCAGTATTACAGCCCGGGTGGATGAATTACAAGCGGAAATTAAAACTCCCATAGCTGGCATTTTAGCCAATGAAAATACCGCTTCACTAAGCGAAAAGGATTTGCATGGGGTAAAGACCTGGTATTATCAGAAAAAATATTTGGACCGATTGTTGGCTGAATAGCTAAACGCTGTAATATTGCAACCCGTTGCGAAACAAGCTGCCCAGATGGCGGAATTGGTAGACGCGCTAGACTCAAAATCTGGTTCTCGCAAGGGAGTGCAGGTTCGATTCCTGTTCTGGGCACAACCCTAGTCAAGGCACTTCAGTGAAGAAGTGCCTTTTCTTTTGCCCCTGATTGAACTGGCGGTATACATTTTACTTCAACATTTTATGCTGTGGTCTTGGATGCAAACAATTTGCCGCCAATAGGCAACAAGGTTTTTCCGAACTGCGCTCTGAAAATGTAGGCTGCAGACAAATAAAAGGATGCAAGGCTGATGAGTAATTCAGCATATGCAGCCAATTGATGTGCCGCTTCTTTCAGTGCTTCATTGGTAGACAACACAGAAATGCTCAGCCCAATGAACAGCAAATCAATCAAAGCGAAGATGGCGAACAATACAGTGTTGGTTTGTGTAGCGCCAATGGTCATGTACAGGGTAAAAATAAGATAGCCAATGAAAGCGACGCCCAACTGACGGGAGTCTGCAGCGGTTTTCAATGCATCGCCTAATACGCCCATACTAATGAGCCACGACATACCCACCGCCAGCCAGAAAAATCCATAAGCGATGAATGCAGTGCCACCAAATGCATTGCCTTTTTTAAAATCATATACACCCGCTACCAACTGCGCCATGGCACCCAAAAAAACAGCCCATGGCAATACCATGGATGTGCCTTGTGTAAGCCCCAGTTTTTGTGAAGAAGCTACCAGTGTAACCATGGCCAAACCAAATAAACCCAGTGCTGTAGGATCGGGATGCGATGTATGTTGTTGTTGCATGATGCGTACTTTTTTTCACCCGAAAAGTAAAGGCTTGCAACAGACCACTACATGACATTACTCAACACATGTTATGATTTACCCAAGTTAAAATCTCCTTCAATCAGCATGGAAT
>JADLHL010000053.1 GCA_020848815.1 Chitinophagaceae bacterium
ACTCCCATGTATATGTAGTGAATGAGCCGTTTCATAGTTGCAATTTTTGTGGTTTTCTTGTTAGAAATCGTCATCTACCCTTGAGGTTGTCCGACGGCTTAGTATCCGGGGTTTTGTTTGAGGTTCGGATTGGCAGAGATGTCGATGGAAGGAATGGGGAACAGGTTGTACTTCGCATCCACAGCTGTACCGTTTCGTACGCCGCCTTTCCATGCCCACAGGTAGGTGTTAGTGGTAAACTGACCGAAGCGGATCAGGTCGGTACGACGATGACATTCCCACATCAGTTCGCGGCCTCTTTCATCAATCAGGTAAGGCAGTGTAAGCTCTACAGAAGCTGCGGCGGCAGGATCGTTGGGGCGGGCACGGCGGGCCAGTGCCTGCAGGTATCCTACAGCGGTAGAAGTAGAACCACCGGTACCGCCGCGAAGCACTGCTTCAGCATAAATCAGGTAGATTTCTGCGAGGCGGAAAACAGGAAAGTCGATATCGGCAAATGTGCCACCGGCATCCATATTTGGTGCTGTAGCACCGCTCTTGGTTTTGTTGGTAAACTTGGTGCTGCTGTAGCCTTTTCTGGCATCGCCCAGCAGTACATCCATGGTTTTGGTTTGGCCAGTTGTCCAGAACTGACCACGAATGTCCTGTGCGTTGAACTTATCTACAAACTGCTCGGTAATACGGATACAATCCCAGGTACCATTGCTACCACTCACACTGCCAGGTACACCTGCAGGGCCGTGCACCAGAAAGGTAGTGCCACTGTAAGATTGTGTATTGGTACCGTCGAAACGAATGGTCCAAATGAACTCATTGGTCAGCGTATGGTTGTCGGCCAGCATCAACTCAGTGTAGTTGTTGTGCAATGTGTAACCAGCACCAATAACTCTGTTGGCATAAGTGATGGCTTCTGTATACTTGGCAGCGCCGGTGTATACTTGAGCGTTGAGGTACAAACGAGCCAGCAATGACCAGGCGGCAGCTTTGTCAGCACGACCTACAGGGGCTGCTTTTGGATCGTTCAAATCAGCGTCAATGGCTTTCAATTCAGTTTCTATGTAAGTAAACAGATCAGCACGGGAAATTTGATTGGGCAGTACACCGCTACCAATCTGATAGCTTTCATTCGTAAATGGTACGTTACCAAAGTTGTCGAGCAGTAGCCAGTAAGCATAAGCTCTTACAAAGCGAGCTTCTGCACGGAACTTGCGGATTTCAGCAGCATCTGCACCAGTAATTCCACGGTCAGACAGTTTTGCATCAGAAGCTTCTTTGATGAAGTTGTTGCACAGGGTAACAATGAAGAAGCTACGGTAATACAAACCGGCAACTACCTGTGTGCTGGGCGACCATTCCATTTGGTGAATGCCAATGGGGTCGGTATTGCCACTGTAGGTCCAGCCGGCTTCGTCGGTAGACAAGCTCTGCAGGTACCACAGCACACGCAGGAAGCCTGTGTTACCTTCATCACTTACAATTTCGCCGGGAATGTCTCTGGAAGGGCTGCCCGTAACCGCCATGCTGGCGTATACTTTAGCCATGGCTTGCTTATAACCGGCAGCCGTGGCAAACACCTTTTCGTTGGTGATGTCATTGGTAGGTGTGAGGTCAAGCTTCTTTTGACAGGCCTGCATCATACCCAAAACAGCCACCAGTAAGATCCATATTTTATTATTGATTTTCATAACAATAGTATTTCGGTGGTTGAATTAAAAATCAAGGTTTACAGAAAGCGAGAAAATGCGTGGGCGTGGGTACAGGTTGTTGTCGATACCACCACCGTGCTCTGGATCGGTGCCCTTGTACTTCGTAACTGTAAACACGTTTTGTACTGCCGCATTCACCCGCAGAGAAGTACCATTCTTCATCACTTTACCAAAGTTGTATCCTACAAACAGGTTATCCATTCTCAGGAATGAAGCATTCTGTACATAGTAATCACTCATCATGGCAATGTCGTTGCCGCCTTTGAAGGCAGTTGTGGTATAGTTGGTAGAAGCGTTGCCCAGTACGTAGTTGCCCAATACCTGATTGAGGCGACCGCGGTTGGCAAACGTACCGTTGAATACGTAGTTGCCCAGGCTAGCACGCAGTACAGTACCGGCTGTCCACTTCTTCCAGTTTACATTGGTGCTGAAACCAAACAACCAGCTGGCTACGGCACTGTGACGCAGGTAGCGGTCGTTATCGTTGATGATACCATCTCTGTTTCTGTCTTCAAACAAACCTTCAATAGGATTACCCCAGCTGTCATAAATCTGCTGATAGAGATAGAAAGTATTACGAGAGTAACCTACAGAGTGCATTTGCACAAAACCGTTGACACCTTCTGAGCCACCGGTAGGCAAGCCTTTGTAAGTAGGATCATCAGGTACTACAGTCAGATTTATAATTTTGTTGTCATTGTAGGTAGCGTTCATGTTTACATCCCAACTGAAGTTCTTCTTCTTAATGATGGTGCTGCTAAGGGTCATTTCCACACCACGGTTTTCGAGGCTACCAATGTTGGCCAGTACAAACGGGCTAAAGTTGGTACCGGTGGCTTGTGGTACACTGTTCAGCAGGTCTCGGCTTTCCCGCTTGTAAAAGTCTATGCTACCGGTAATGCGGCCATCGAAAAATCCGAAGTCAAGGGCGGCGTTGTAGCTCACCAGCTCTTCCCACTTCAGGCCACCGTTGTAGCCAAAGGGTCCGTAGGTAAGTACATATTCATTGCCCAGCTGATACGCAGAGCTGAGGCCACCCAAGCCATAGCGGGCCTGATAGTCGTAGTTGCCAATACCATCTTGCTGACCGGTTTTACCATAGCCCACACGCAATTTCAAATCGCTGATCACTTTGCTGTTCTTCAGGAAAGCTTCGTTGGCAATGCTCCAGGCCACACCCACAGATGGGAACCAGCCCCAGCGGTTTTCTTTGGCAAAGCGGCTGGAACCATCCCGACGCAAGGTAGCAGTGAGGAAGTAGCGGCTATCGTAGTTGTACAGCAAACGACCCCAGTAAGACATAAGGGTGTTTTCAGGAATATCGTACGCAAAGTTTGGCGGTGTAGAACCTACAATGGTATCCTTGTTGGCATTCAAACCACGGTAGAAGAAGTTCTTCGTCCAGAAATTGTTGTAAGAATAACCGGCGGTGAAATCAACGCGGCTCTTAATGGCTGTAAAATCTTTTGCATAGTTCAGGTAGAAGTCGGCAACAGTATTTCTGCGAATTTGCTGGCCTTCAGAAAAGCTGCCCTTTTGGCGATAATCGCTGGCGGCACTATCAGATACCAAACGGGTACCGGTATTTTTAGCCACATCAAAGCCCAGGTTTACATTGGCACGCAACTCGGGCAGGAAGTGGAATTTATAATCCAATTGCAGGTTACCGATAGCACGGCGTGGCTTTTGATTGTCGAAGGTTTGCTCCAGCAGGCCCAATGGGTTGCGGCCGGCATTCAGTTCGGGCAGTCCGTCTACACCTACCCACTCCTGATAGCCGCCAAAGCGCTTACCGTTGCTGTATACAGGTTGTGTAGGATCATAGTTGGCAGCAGAACCAATAGCACCTTCGTTGGCAAAACGAGTTTGCTGCATAGAACCCTTCAGGTTCAAATCAACTTTCAGGTGATTGTCGAAGAAAGAAGGGTTGAGGGCCAAAGCAGCAGAAGTACGCTGCAGGTGGTCGGTTTTCAGCAATCCGGTTTGGTCGAGATAACCTACTGAAAAACGGTAAGGTAAACCAACAATACCACCGCTCATACTGATGTTGTTGTCGGTACCAAAACCGGTTTGGTAAATCACATCCTGCCAATCGGTGCTGGCAGCACCTACCTGACGCTTTTGGGTGGCATTACCCTGTGCAGATACAATGGCTCTTACCTGATCGGCATTCAGCAGATCCAGTTTTTTGGTAATGGTAGAGATAGAATTTACAGAGCTGAAATTCACTTTCAACTTACCGCCCTTGCCTTTTTTGGTAGTGATGATGATAACACCGTTGTTGGCACGAGAACCATAGATAGCCGCAGCAGAAGCGTCTTTCAACACGGTATAGCTTTCAATGTCGTTGGCATTGATAAAGCTCAGCGGGTTGGCAGCACCGGCTACGCCATTGTTGTCAAGGGGCACACCGTCAATCACAATCAACGGATCGTTGCTGGCAATGAGGGAAGAACCACCACGAATGCGGATAGTAGAACCAGCACCCGGACGACCACCGTTGGAAGTGATTTGCACACCAGCTACTTTACCGGCAATCATTTGCTCTGGGGTAGTGATGTTACCTTTCTGGAAGTCTTTTGAAGAAACAGTAGACACGGCACCGGTCAGGTCTTTTTTACGGGCCGAACCATAACCAATCACCACCACTTCGTTCAATGCAGTTTTAGCATTTTCCAGTGTCACAGTCATGGCTTCTTTGGTAGCAGGCATTTCTTTTGATAAATAGCCTACATACGTAAATAAAAGGGTTGCCCCTGGCGTAGTGCGGAGCGAAAAGTTACCGTTACCATCGGTAGCGGTACCATTGGCAGTACCCTTTACAGCTACAGAAACCCCAATGAGCGGCGAACCGTCTTTAGAGTCACTCACTTTTCCGGATACCAAAATGGTTTCCTGGGCTGCAGCGGCAAAGCCGATGAGCAGCAATACAGGAATGACCATTCCTTTCAGCAGTCGTCGTAAGGTCATACAATTCAGTTTTACAAGTTGAGATATATGTTGAGTAGAATTCAACCTAATGGAAGGCCAAGGCAAAAGGGCAATCGTTTTCATGGCGTGGCAGGCAAATCGTTGTAATCAAGACACCCCGATGTTGCAATCTGCTGCAACATAGTGTGTATTTTTTACATGGTAAATGTCCGTATTTTTCATCCACCCTTTTTATGACTTAAATCAGTTATAGCAGTGTGTCAGGTTACGCAGCCGTTCGGCTGCAATTATGTTTTGTTATTGTCTTATCAGGTTGCCAGTTATGCGCAGTGTTTTACCCGCAGCTACCTGTAGCGTAGCACCTTGCTGCACGGTCAGGCTTACATCCAGCACACTCTCACCACCTGCCGTTGGATTGACAGTGATGGTAGAACCTGCCGGCAACACCGATGGCGGAATATTGCCTCCCTGCCAGTTGGCCGGGTTGCTCCAGTTGCCATTGCCTGTAAATGTGAATTGTGTAACCACCGCCGTTACATCCTTATCAGTAAAAATGATAAAGGCACCTGCCGGCAAATTGAAGG
Source organism: Chitinophagaceae bacterium (assembly GCA_020848815.1). Taxonomy (GTDB): domain Bacteria; phylum Bacteroidota; class Bacteroidia; order Chitinophagales; family Chitinophagaceae; genus Phnomibacter. The sequence continues at coordinate 5,222 of JADLHL010000053.1, forward strand.
TTTGTGATTCAGCCCCTGCATTAATGGTTATTCCGGAAGCAGACAGCCCCGCATTTACGGCTGTAAAAGTTTCGAAGGCCTGCAGGTTGTGGGCATACACATACCAGGTACCGGTAGATGGAAACTGAACAATGCCCGACTGAGCCTGCACATCAAAATTGCCCATTACTACCAGCTTCAGGGCATTGCTTTTTATACGCTGCCATTTAAATGCCCCGTTCAGGCTAAAGTCCACATCGTTGGTTACAAACGTGGGCAGGTAAGACGGGTATTTGGTACGCAGCGAAATGATTTTGCCAAACATATCCCGCTGGGTACGCCTAAAGGTGTTGGCGTTGTAATTAATGGGCGAAGCAGGAGCTAGTGGGTTGGGCATGGCCCATGCCGGCGGCTTCGGTGCGGTGCGGCAGTCGCCAATGGTAAAGTTTTCGCACATATTGATACTGCTGTCGTAAGAGAGTTCACCAAACTGCCACATCATTTTTGGCCCTGGCGTGGTAAATAAAAATGCCGCAACTGCTTGCATTCTGCGGGCATACACCGACAGCGATTTGGTATTATGGCTCGGTCCAGAGTTGCCAAATTTTACATTTTTAAATGCCAGTCTTTCTTCATCGTGGCTTTCGGCATAAGCCATCAGGTGTGGGGTATTGTTGCCACCAAAGCTGCTCCAGCGGGTGGTATGAAACGCCCGATCAAAATTGGAACTGCTACCGGTGTAGCCCATACTGGCTTCATTGTATTGGTCGGTCATTTTGCCCCACAACAGCATACCCATATTGGCCAGCGTAGCTTCTTCCTGATCTACACCTAAGTGTTCCAAAATCATGTACGCATTGGGCGAAATGGCCTGCGACTGGTTATAGATGCGCTGCCAAATGTTTACCCGGCTTTGGTCGTAAGCACTCCAGGTGCCTACGTTACAGTTGCCGCCATTATTGTCGCAGGTTTGGGTTTGGGTAAATCCCTTACTCAAATCCCACCGGAAACCATCAAGCTTAAACTTGGTAAGCCAGTGCCGCATCACGTCTTCTACAAACTTGATAGTAGCAGGCGCTTCATGGTTCATATCATAGCCCACATTAAAGCCATGTTTTGGCACAGGGTTAAACCATGGACTGTTGTTTGCCGGGCGGTTATTGGCAGCATCCCAATACATCTGCACCATGGGGCTTTGGCCAAACTGGTGGTTTAGCACCATGTCCAAAATCACCGCAATACCTCTGCCGTGGCAGCTGTCAATAAATTCTTTCAGGGTGTTTTCGGGGCCATAAAACTTATCGGCAGCAAACATGAACATGGGGTTGTAGCCCCAGCTGTTATTGCCTTCAAACTCGGTAAATGGCATGAGGTGAATAGCATTAACCCCAAGGCGGCTAATGTATGCCAGCGTATCCCGCAGGGTGTTCCAACTGCTGTTGGCCACAAAGTCGCGGAGCAGCAACTCGTACACCACCAGATTGCGTTTGTCGGGCTTTTGAAAACTGGTTGTTGCATTGCTCCAGTTGTAGCTGGCCTTACCCGGCTCAAGCACACTCACTATGCCCGAGGCTTTGCCTGTTGGGTAAGGTTTCAGGTTTGGATATCGACTGGTATATGGTGCCTGATTGATAAAAGGATCGTTCCAGGGGTCGAGCACTTTTTCGGTCATGTAATCGGCCACCCGAAGGTTGTTGTCAATCACATACTGGTAGGCGTATTCATTACCCGGCGTCAATCCGTTGATTGTTACCCAATAACGCAAGCCATCAGGGGTACGTTTCATTTGGTGCTGCAGGGTTTGCGTCCAGTTATTAAAGTCGCCCACTACTGCCGCACTTGTTTTATTGGGGGCATAGAGTACCAGTGTTACACTGGTTTGATCGTTGGAATAATTGGCACCATCTTGCATGCCTGCGGGCAGTGCTTCTACCACAGTTGCTGGAGCTACAAAAAATGAAATACTATCAACAACAGGAGCACCGCCGTTGTCGGCTTCTACTTTTATTACCTGCTGGCCGGCAGTAGTTATAATATGTGTAGCAGAAATAGTGGTAACGCCGCTTTGCGATGCTATTTGTACGCCGTTGAACAACAACCTCATATTGGCCGCTTGGCTGGCAGCCGCTGATACAGCAATGCTTTCACCCAAATTTTTATTGATAGACTCTGTGGTGGGAATGAATGTGGGAGCCTTAAAGGGATTGGTAATGCTTGTTTGCAAACCACTGCCGTACACCTGAATGTACATGTCGCTCCCATCAGCATTGCGCTGCACCTGAGTGCCGGCACCATTTCTGAAAACGATGGAAATTTTTTGGATTTGCTCACCGGCAGGTACGCCGTAAAAGTTGCGGATGTCTGTAATGGTAAACTGCCAGCGGTTGTTGCCCAGTGAGATAGCCTGCAAGCTGGGGTTAGGCTGGTTGAAGTTTTGATTAAACTTCACGTAGCGCCACGATGTAGGCGAAGTACTGAGATTGGTGATAACGCCGGTGTGCACATACACATCCGATGCGGTGGCATTCAGCAGGCCTTTGTTGCCAAAGTTGGCATCCATGGTTACGGTGACGGTAGCAGATTCGCCGGGAAACTGGTTGGACAACGACAGTAGTTGCGCACCAGACACCAGACCGAGGGTCATAAACAATACTACCAGGGATAGTATTCTTCTGATTTTCATCATAACAAGCTTCCTTTTTAGGAGGTATAATCGTTGTTAGGCACCAGCCGCAATCGTTTGCGAGTTGGGATTACAAAAATGTGTATTTTTTACACAAAAGCAAGAAATATTTCACCCCTCAGGCAAAATTTGTACTGCTGCTTACACAAACCCGGCTTAGAAATCAATGCCGATCCACTTGCGTTTGCTTTTCTCGTACTTCTCAAAATTGAATTGGTACAGCTTTCCCGGGCGGTGATTTACGTCTTCCTCCAGTTCGCCGGTGTCGATCAAAAAGTCCATGCTGAAAAACTTTTTGCGGAAGTTGCGCCTGTCCAGCTCTACGTTCAGGATGGCTTCGTACAGGTTTTGAAGTTCCCTAAGCGAAAACTTTTCGGGCAGCAGGTTGAAGCCCAGCGGATGTTCCTGAATACGCTTTTGCAACCAGTTATAACAGGCGTCAATGATTTCTTTGTGGTCAAAAGCCATGTCTTTGAGCGACCGAACGTTTTGCCAGTGCAGTTCGTTGTCGGTAATCTGCAGTTCGTGGTGGCGAATATTGAGCAGTGAGCAGTAGGCTACTGTAACTACCCTGCCACCGGGGTGGCGGTTGAGGCTACTAAACGCCTGCACTTGTTTCAGGTACACATCGGTCATTCCTGTTCTTTCCCGAAGCACCCGGTAAGCAGCATCGTCCAGCTCTTCGGTTTGTTTTACAATATCGCCCAGCAGCGACCATTTGCCTTTGTACACTTCCAAATCACTTCGTATAAGCAATACTTTGAGTTTGTTTTCATCAAAGCCAAAAATTACACAGTCCACCGTAAGTGGCATTTGCGGATACGAGTGCACCAGTTCAACGGCATCGGCTATTAAATGCGGGGCTGCACTGCCTGCAGCTGGAGTAGAAGTTTTCATGTCAGCAATCTGTTCGTAAAACGGGCTAATATGTTGCGAAGCTAAATTGAATGTGTATTAATTACATGAATTTTCCAAAAGGCAGTTTTTTGCCCCTCTGGTAGCGTGGTAAAAAACAATTGCTGGCTGTTTTGTTATTTCGCTTCACATCGCCTTTTTCAAATAAGGCTTTACCTCTTCGCCATGCAATTATCATCAACAGAAAATATCGCTTTTTATACCCAGCTTACCAGCCAATGGATGCAGCCGGAAAAGCTTGCAGATACTACTGCCAAAGCAGAGGAGCTACGCCAGGTGTTACGTTTTCATGAGCACCGCTACTATGTGCTCAATGATCCGCTGATAGCCGATGTGGAATACGACATGCTGTACAAAAAACTCCAAGCGGCCGAAGCTGCCAATCCTGATTGGATTACTGCCACATCGCCTACGCAGCGGGTGGGCAGCAGCCTCAACCAGGGCTTTGAAACAGTAAGCCACCTGGTGCCGATGCTGAGTTTGGAAAACAGTTACGATGCTGAAGACCTGCAAGACTGGGACCGCAAAGCCCGTGAAATTTCTGGCCTCAGCACCTTGGAATATTGCATTGAACCCAAGTTTGACGGCGCCAGCATTTCTGTCATTTTTGAACACGACCAGCTCAGCCGCAGCGCTACCCGAGGCGATGGTGTACAAGGCGATGACATAACGGTAAACTCCCGCCAAATCAGAAATATGCCGCTGACTGCCGCTTTCTCCAATTATGGTATTGACACCATAGAATTTCGTGGCGAAGTACTGATGAGCAAGAAAAATTTTGCGGCATACAATGATAAACTAGCCGAAGAAGGCGTACCGCCATTAGCCAACCCCCGCAATGCTGCAGCGGGTTCGCTCCGCATGAAAGACCCCGCAGAAGTGGGCAAGCGCAACCTCGAAGCCTTTTTTTACCACGTGAGCTATACCACGGGCAAAGCTGCTGCCGACACGCCAAATTTGTTTGCGCCAGCAGGCACTCAAGCATTGCCTACTACGCACCAAGGCATGCTGCAAATGCTGTGGCAGTGCGGCTTTCGCAGCCCCGTGCAAGAAGTGAAAGTGGTAAAAGGTATTGACGCCGTGATTGAACACTGCGCCTGGTTTGAAGCCCACCGCGATGATCTGCCCTACGAGATAGACGGACTGGTGATTAAAATAAACGACCTAGCACTGCAGGAAAAAATGGGCATGACCACTCACCATCCACGATGGGCCATAGCGTATAAATTTAAAGCACGGCAAGCTACCAGCACCTTGCAGGCCGTAGAATTTCAGGTGGGAAGAACCGGCGCTGTAACACCCGTGGCCAAAATAGCACCTGTGCATATTGGTGGCGTTACAGTAAGCAGCATCAGCATACACAACGAAGAATACATACGGGAAAAACAACTCATGATTGGCGATCGGGTACTGGTAGAAAGAGCCGGCGATGTGATTCCGCAAATTGTACGGTCGCAGCCAGAATTTAGAAATGGTAGCGAACAGACCATTCGTTTTCCAACGGAATGCCCCGTGTGCAACAGCAGCTTGTTTAAAGAAGAAGGCGAAGCCGTGTGGCGTTGTGTAAATGCTGAATGCCCCGCACAATCGGTAGAACGCATCATTCACTTTGTGAGTAAAGATGCGATGGATATAAAAAGTTTTGGAGAGCAACAAGTGCGTCGGTTCTACGAGCTTGGATTGATGCAGGATATTCCCGGATTGTACCAATTAGATTTCGGTAGCATTGCCAGCCTTGATGGTTTTGGGAAAAAATCCATCACCAATTTGGAAAGCTCTATTGAGCAATCGAAACAACAGCCCCTGCACCGGCTGATTTATGCCTTGGGCATTCGGCATGTGGGCGAAACCATGGCCAAAACACTGGCCCGTTCGGTAAAGCATTTGATGGAACTGCAGCATAAATCTGTGGACGATTTGATGCAGCTCGAAGATATTGGCCCCAAGGTAGCCGGCAGCATTGTACAATTTTTTGGCAATGCACAAAACATACACATGCTGCAGCAACTGGAAGCATTGGGCATCAGTATGCAGGCATCAGAAACAAGCCAACCTGTGGCAGGCAACCTGAGTGGCAAAACCTTTTTATTTACAGGTACGTTATCTAAGTTTAAACGGAGTGAGGCAGAAGCCATGGCAGAAGCAAAAGGCGGACAAATACTGGGTGGTGTAAGCAGCAAGCTCAACTACTTAATAGTAGGCGAAGATGCCGGCAGCAAGCTGGAAAAAGCCAAAAAAATTCCGAGCATCACTATTCTTTCTGAAGATGAATTTCTGGCCATGATGGAAGCCGAATAAAACATCAATACAAACATGTTACAAGCAAGCAGCATTCAATTTTTACAACAGCTCAAGCTCAACAACAACAAGCCCTGGTTTGATGAGCACCGCAAACAATACGAAGCCGCCCGTGCCGATTTTATTAACCTAACCAGCGATGTATTGAATGGCATTGCAGCATTTGATACATCGGTGGCACATCTGCAGGCGAAGGATTGTATTTTCCGCATCAACCGTGATGTTCGGTTTAGTAAAAACAAAGCGCCATACAAAACCAATATGGCCATGTACATTTCCAAGGGTGGCAAAAAGGCACTGAACTGTGCTGGCTACTACCTGCACATTGAACCTGGTCAGGCTTTTATGGCTGGAGGTATATGGATGCCTATGGCCCCTGAGCTTAAAAAAATCCGGCAGGAAATTGATTACTCATTTGCCGACTTGAAGAAGATATTGAAGCAAAAGAACTTCACCGCTACGTATGGCGATTTAGAACGTGGAGAAGGGGTTGTTCTCTCTCGCCCACCAAAGGGCTACGAAGCAGATAATGATGCCATTGAATATCTGAAATTGAAAAGTTTTATTGCCAGCAGTACCTTGCCAGATACATTGCTGACAAGTAAAAGTCTTGCAGCAACAGTAATAAAACAATTTCATTACCTGCATCCATTTGTGCAGTTTCTGAATCAGGCTTTAGATCACGAAGAATAAAAAAAAGAGGAACCGGCTGGTTCCTCTTTTTTATGTGTACTACCATTGAACTACATCGACTGCCTGAGTAACAAGTAAATGATGGCTGCTAATGCCAGCATTACAATAAAGCCCCACAAGCCAAAAAGGGCCACACCAATAATGGCTGCCGCCACCACAATGAGGATAAACAGCCATGGTTCCAGCCCAGCAACCTGATCTTCATGCTTGCCAAAAAGGCTTTTAAACTTTTGCTTTGCGGCCAGCCAAAATCCTTTTCGCATCATGCTGCGGTATTGCTTCCGCATGCTTTTCGACATTGCTGTTCCTGCAAACGCTGCCGTAATAAGTATGATCATTTCTGCTGAAAAATTATCAGCACCTGATGCAGATTGAGCTGGAGTAACCTGAGTAGAGGCTATGCTGGAATGTGTTGCCATATTGATTAGTTTAACAGAAAGTGAAAGACTGAAAATATTCAATTATTTCCAGTCTTTCATACCATCAATTTACAATAAACCAACTGACTGCAAATGCTCTGCAATTTGCACGGCATTAGTAGCAGCACCTTTACGCAGGTTATCGCTTACAATCCAACAGTTGAGGGTGTTGGGCTGCGTTTCATCGCGACGAATACGTCCAACAAATGTTTCATCTTTATCGTGGGCATTCAGCGGCATGGGATACACCTGGTTGGCAGGATCATCTTCTACTACTACACCAGGTGCAGCTGCCAGTATAGCCCGTACTTCGTTCAGGTCGAAATCATTTTCAAATTCGATGTTGACGCTTTCGCTGTGGCCACCCATTACAGGAATACGAACTGTGGTAGCGGTTACTCGAATGCTATCGTCACCAATAATTTTCTTGGTTTCGTTCACCATTTTCATTTCCTCTTTGGTGTAGCCATTTTCGAGAAACACATCGATTTGCGGAATCACATTCAGGTCAATAGGGTATTTGTACGCCATTTCGCCTTCTTTTCCTTCCCGTTCGTTCATCAATTGGTTCACCGCTTTTACGCCAGTGCCCGTTACACTTTGGTAAGTGCTTACCACCACCCGCTTAATGCGGTACTTATCGTGCAGGGGTTTCAACACCAGCACCATTTGAATGGTAGAGCAATTGGGGTTGGCAATAATCTTGTCTTCGGCTGTGAGCACGTTGCCGTTTACTTCGGGTACTACCAGTTTTTTAGTAGCATCCATACGCCATGCAGAGGAGTTGTCGATAACCGTGATGCCAGCTGCTGCAAACTGCGGAGCCAACTGCAATGAAGTGCTGCCGCCGGCTGAAAACAAAGCTACATCGGGCTTAGCGGCAATGGCATCGGCAAAGCCAACCACCTTGTAGGCTTTTCCTTTGAAAACAACTTCTTTACCAATCGATTTCTCGCTGGCTACGGGAATGAGTTCTGTAACGGGAAAATTGCGCTGCTCCAATACCTGCAGCATTTTTGTGCCCACCAATCCTGTGGAGCCTACTACGGCTACTTTCATTTTGTTTTGTGTTTTTAAATGTGATAAACGATGGCTTGTGATACAATGAAAACAGCCTCCCGTTGTTGACGGAAGGCTGTAGTTATATTCTTACACATACACACAGGTTACCTTCCGTCTATTGTCGGTTTCTTGGTACGTTTTGTATGTTTCAAATTCATCATTATGGCGGCAAAATAAAATTAAAATAATGGCTTCGGCAAAAAAATTACATCGAGCCTCCGGGATAATAGCTGCTGGTGAGAAAATTTTCCCGCACAAATTTTTTGCCTCCCATTATTTCTTGCATGCGTACAAAGCTGAGCTTACCCAAATCGTAACCACTCGTTTTTACAAAGCTTATATCAGGTGTAAAAAGAGTGGGCAAAAAACCATTACTGATGGTAAGCAATTGTATGTCCTTAGGAATTTGCAGGTTGAGGGTATGAATGGCCTTGAGCACACCGCACATAATTTCATCACTCATCGAAAAAATAGCAGTAGGCGTGTTTTTGTTGGCAGCAAAATAATCCAGTACCGCTTGTCTGGCTTCTTCTATATGATCGGCATATACCACCGCCAGTTTCTTTTTGCATTGGTGCTTATGATAGTAGTCGGTAAAGCCTTCTTCTCTGCGTCGGGTGATTGACAATTTGTTGTTGCCCATTACCAGCAATACATGTTTTGCTGGGGCGGTCAGCAGGTGTTCGGCTGCCATCCAGCCACTTTCATAATCCGCAATACTAACTTTATTAAAAGTATCGTCGGTAGGTACTTTATCAAAAAAAACCAGCGGTATATCAATGGCCTCCAGCTTTTTAAATGGTGCGATATCGGTGGTTCTGTTGGTTATAGATACAAAAATGCCTGCCACGTGATTGTGCCTGCACAGGCGCAGGTTTTGCTCTTCTACTTCGGGATCGTTCATCGATTGTAAAATCATCACTGAGTAGCCTATTCTCCGGGCGTCTTCTTCTACTGCCTGCACAAAAGAATGGTAGAAGAAATTGCTGATTTCCGGCACAATGATGGCAAATACATTTGAGTGTTTCTTGCGAAGATTTACTGCAAAGGCATTGGGCTCATAATCCATCAGCATGGCTAGTTCTTTTACCCTTTTTTTAGTATCTGGCGAAACGTCAGGATGATCCTTTAATGCACGGCTTACAGTCGATATACTCACATTCAGGTGATCTGAAATCTTTTTCAGGGTGGCGTTATTTCTCATAGCAAGTCTTGATAAAAGCTGGTTTGAAGAACCAATTTTGGGAAGTAGTTCTACCCCAAATTAGGATGTTTGGCTTTTTTGCACTGCAATTATTTTCGCAAACATTTCCACAAACGTTTGCAGTCATCGCAAGAATCTTTTATTTGTTTTTCCTCAAGCTTCTGTTAATTTTAAAATAATTTCAAAAGCAAACGACTGCTGCCATTACTGATTACTGCTTGAGATTGCTGCCTGTATCAGGCTTTTTTTCTGGCTTATCCATAATGTGTATCAGGAACACATGTGCCCACCATGTGGCTTTGAAAGTCCAAAAGGCGTTCCATCATTGTTCACATAAAAAAAAGACCAAACAATTCTTGCTTATGAAACGTACAATTGCGCCCCTGCTGCTGGGGCTAATTGCCGGGTTACTCTGCATGTCAGTGCCGGCATTTGCACAAAACAAGACGGTAAGCGGTAAGGTGACAGACGCCCAGGGAGGGGCCAGTCTGTCAGGTGTTTCCGTTATCGTCAAAGGTTCTAAAACGGGTACTTCTACCGATGGTAGTGGTTCCTATTCGCTGTCGGTACCAAACGGTGCCACACTGGTGTTCAGTTCTGTAGGGTTTCAAAATGAAGAGGTGGCTGTAGGCGACCGCACTACCGTTGATGTGGTAATGACTGCAATGGCAGGCAGCAACCTCAACGAAGTGGTTGTAGTAGGTTATGGTACCGTTCGTAAGCGTGACCTTACTTCTGCCGTGACTTCTGTAAAGGCTAAAGATTTTAACCAAGGCGTAATGGCTGCCCCCGACCAACTGATTCAGGGTAAGGTAGCAGGCTTGCAGGTGGTAACCAACAGCGGTGCTCCCGGTGCTGCTACTACCATCCGCATTCGTGGTAACAGCTCTATCCGTAGCGGCAATAACCCACTGTTTGTAGTGGATGGTATTCCGCTGGATGGTCGTTTGGCCCGCCCTGGCTTTTCTCCCCTTGGCCTCGGTGTTACGCCAGAATCTAACCCCTTGTATTTCTTCAACAGTGCCGATATCTCTGGTATGGAAGTGTTGAAAGACGCTTCTGCCACTGCTATTTACGGTTCTCGTGGTGCCAATGGTGTTATCATGATTACTACCAAGCAGGGTAGCTCTGGCGCTGCCAAGCTGGATGTGAGTTCATCTGTAGCTGTGAGCAGCATTGCCCGCAAGTTTGATGTATTGGATGCTGGCGGCTATCGTAATGCGCTTAAAGCGTACAACCTTACCACTGGCGACCTAGGTGGCAATGCTGATGCCCTCAGCGAAATACTGCGTACTGCTGTTACACAGAACTACAACGTAGGCATTAGCGGTGGTAGCGAAAATGGTAAATACCGTATCTCTCTCGGCTACCTTGGCCAGCAGGGTATTGTAGACAAAACTGATATGAAGCGTTTTACTGTAAACGCTAACGGTCAGTACAAGTTTTTGAAAAGCCGCCGCCTCAGCCTCGACTTCAACGTATTTGCCGGACAGGCCAAAGAAAACATTGCCCCTATTACCAACAACGCCGGTTTTCAGGGCAACCTGATTGGTATGGCTTTGCAGTGGAACCCCACGCAAAACCTGATGAACACCAATGGTACGCTCAACATTATCCCCGGTTCTACCATTGTAAACCCATTGGCTATGCAGCGTGGCTACACAGACATCTCGAATATTTCGAGCCTGTTTGCTATTGCTGGTTTGGGCTACAAAATTGCTGATGGTTTGGACTACCGTTTCAACGTGAGCCTGAACAGACAAACTGGTGTACGCCAGAGCGAACTGAAGCGTTACATTACCATTGTAGGTGTAGAAGGTTTGGGCCAGGGATATCAGGGCAATACACAAATGAATACCACTGTATTGCAGCATACCCTCAGCTACAACAAAGACCTCACAAAGAAAATCAACATGAACGCTTTGTTGGGTTACGAATATCAGGACTTCAAGTTTAGCGGTGCAGGTACTTCTGCTATTGGTTTTGCCAACGATGATGTGCCTTTCTACAACATTTTGCAAAATGCCCCTGCAGCCAACCGTGCCATCAGTTCTTTCGAAGATCCTGATGCATCACTGCAGTCTTACTTCGGTCGTATTGGTTTCAACTACGACGATCGCTTCATCATCAGCGGTACACTCCGTGCCGATGGATCGAGCAAGTTTGGTGCTAACAACAAGTATGGCTACTTCCCTTCTGGTTCAATAGCATGGAATATTACCAACGAAGAATTCCTGAAGAACAGCAGCAGCATTCAAAACCTGCGCCTCCGTGCTTCTTATGGATTGACAGGTAACCAAGCTTTCCCTGCCGGTTCTGCACAAACCCAGTGGGCTTATGCAGGCAATGCTGGTGGATTGTTTCAATTGAATGTGGCCAACGCCGACCTGAAGTGGGAAACCACCAAGCAACTGAACGTAGGTCTTGACTTCTCTTTGGCTAAAGGCCGTGTGTTTGGTAACATCGATTACTTCAATCGTGTAACCAGCGACATCCTGTTTGCCTTTGCAGCCATTCAGCCAGCACCTGCTGTAAGTGTTTGGAAAAACATTGAAGATGCTACCATTACCAACTCTGGTTTGGAAGTATCATTGGGTGCCAACATCATTCGCAAAAAAGACCTGAACTGGAATTTCACCGTTAATGCCGCATTCCTGAAGAATGTGTTTGACAACTACAGCGGCCCCCCAATTTTGACTGGCGAAATTAACGGACAGGGTTTGACCGGTGCATTTGCGCAGCGCATTGCCAACGGCCAGCCACTCAATGCTTTCTATACCCGCAATTTCCTTGGTTTGGATAAAGACGGTTTGGGTACTTATGCCAATGCAGAAGCACCTGAATTTGTGGGCGACCCCAACCCATCTATGCTGTTGGGTTTGAGCACTGACCTGAACTGGAAAAAACTGACTTTGGTAGTAAACATGAATGGTGCCTTCGGCCATGTGTTGTACAACAACACGTTGAACGCAGTACTGCCCATTGGCAACCTCGGTACCCGCAACATTGCTACATCACTCATGAGCCTTACTCCTTTAGAAGCACGTGCTAACCCCATCAAAGCTTCTAGCCGCTACCTCGAGAAGGGCGACTTCCTGCGGATGGCCAACGTGTCGCTGTCTTACAACCTGGGTAATGTGGGCAAGGAAATTAAAAACGCCAACATTTTCGTAACGGCACAAAACCTGTTTGTGTTGACCAAATTCTCTGGATTTGACCCTGAAGTTAACACAGACAAAAACATTGGTGGTGTTCCTTCGTTTGGTATTGAGTACCTGCCTTACCCTGCTGCCCGTACTATTCAGGCAGGCTTCCGGTTTGGCCTTTAATTGTGATTGTAGAACCAAATTAAACAGGACAAAATGAAAAATAATTTTCAAAAACTAAGTTTGATTGCTGTAGCAGCAGCCTTACTGGGTAGCGGGTGTACCAAGCTTGAAGAAGGCTTGAACAGCACTACCACCCAAGAGCAAGCCGAAACATTTTTGGCTGCCACTGCTGATTTGAATGTACTTATTCAAGGTGCGTATGATGGTTTGCAGGGTTTGCAAACTCAAGACCTCGTTACATCACTCATGGAAAACAGTACCGATGAATCTTTGGTACCTACCCGTGGTGGCGACTGGGATGATAACGGTGTATGGCGGGTAATTCATACTCACAACTGGAATGCTGATCATCAACAAGTACAAAGTGTGTTCAACAACTTGTTGGGTCTGGTATTCAATACCACCAACATCCTCACTTTTATTCCTAAAAGTACTGCGGCCAACAAAAATCAAATCGAAGCAGAAGCGAAATTCATTCGTGCATTCGCCATGTTTACCGTACTCGATTTGTATGGTCAGGTGCCTTTCCGCCAGCCCGGCGAAAATCTCCTGAATCCCCCAACAGTGCTGAAGGGTACAGAGGCTATCAACTTCCTTATTACAGAAGTAAAATCCATCAAAGCTAATCTGCCAGCTTCTACAGGACGTGCAACTGCACCGAGAGCTACAAAAGATGCTGCAGATATGTTGCTGATGAAATTGCTGTTGCAAAAAGGTACATACGCCAACCGTCAGGCGCCAACGTTTGCCGCAGCAGATATGGCAGAAGTAATTACGCTGGCTGATGGTATCATCAACTCTGGCCGTTACACTTTGTCTACCAACGTATGGGATAACTATGCTCCAAACAATGGTGACATTTCTACCGAAAACATCTTCACCAACCAAAATATTGGTGGTGCACGTGGCGGTAACCTCCGTTCTGCCTGGTACAAAACCAACCACTACAACATGAACAAGAGTGGCTGGAATGGTTTCAGCACGTTGGCCGATGTGTACAACAAGTTTGAAGCCGGCGACCAGCGTCGTGGTGTGGCTTATCCTACAGGTTTGGCTTCTTTACCAAACCCGGGCAATCGTGTAAATACCGGTTTCCTGATTGGACAGCAGTACGACCTGAGCAACGATGCTGCATTGAAAGACCGTAATGGTGCGCCACTTGCTTTCACTTCTACTGTAGCTGTGCAGGAGTCTGGCACCAACCTGGAAGTAACTGGTATCCGTGTGTATCGCTATCCCATCGATTATGGTCCTGCAAACGATGGACAGGCCGATAACGATTATGTGATCTATCGCTTGGCTGATGCTTACCTGATGAAAGCTGAAGCCCAGTTCCGCAGTGGCAATGCCAGCGGTGCACAAGCCACCATCAACATTGTACGTGCCCGCCGTGGTGCATCCAACCTGACTGGCACATTAACTGCCTCTCAGATTCTGGATGAACGTCAGCGTGAATTCTACTGGGATGGTTGGAGAAGAATGGACCAGATTCGCTTTGGTACTTTCCTTGCAGCCCGTACCCTGAAGCCAGCCGCTTCTGATCCTAAGTATTTGTATTTCCCTATTCCGAATGCAGCGTTGGCGGTTAACCCCAACCTCACTCAGAATCCAGGATACTAATCGATTTTTCATAAGCATTGTTTTTTTACAGAGCCACCTTCGGGTGGCTTTGTTTTTAAGTAGAAGCCCTTATGTGTTTAGGGAATGCTTTTGTTGAATGGTGCTGTTTGCTACCTTATCTTTCAGCCTTGTTCAGTAGCCCCAAGAATTGACTGCTTATCATGATGAAAACAATCTTTCAGGCCTGTGTGGTTTGTGCTGTGCTTTTGACTGTTGCCTGCAAATCATCTTCTACCAAAGAAGCCAATACACTTTTTAAAAAAATGGATGCGGATAGTACCGGCATCAACTTCACCAATACAATAACCGATAACGAGCAGTTCAATATTTTTAGTTACCGCAATTTTTACAACGGTGGTGGTGTAGCCATTGGCGACATCAACAACGACAGTTTACCAGATGTATTTTTTACCGCCAACATGGGGCCCAATAAACTGTACCTCAACAAAGGCAACATGCACTTTGAAGACATCAGTGAAAAAGCAGGTATTACTGAAACCAACAAGTGGAGCACCGGCGTGGTAATGGCCGATGTAAATGCCGATGGCTGGCTGGATATTTATGTATGCAATGCCGGGTATGAAAAAGGACGCAACACCAACAATGCATTGTTCATCAACAATAAGAACGGCACATTTACCGACAGTGCGACGGCCTATGGATTAGACAACGACGGCTACACCACGCATGCCGCCTTTTTTGACTACGACCTCGACGGCGATTTGGACTGTTACATTCTCAACAACAGTTTTATGCCGGTGAATACGCTGAACAACAGCAATCGCCGCGATTTGCGGGCCAAAGACTGGCCGGTGAAAGATCAGTTTAAAGGAGGCGGCAGCTACCTGATGCGCAACGATGGCGGCCGTTTTACCGATGTAAGCGAAGCAGCCAATATTTATGGCAGCCTCATCAGCTTTGGATTGGGCGTAACAGTGGGCGATGTAAACGGCGATCACTATCCTGATATTTATGTAAGCAACGATTTCTACGAAAGAGATTACCTCTACATCAATCAGCAAAATGGTACGTTTCATGAAGAGCTGGAAGACTGGACAGAACACATTAGCCAAAGCAGCATGGGTGCCGACCTTGCCGATGTAAACAACGATGGCTATCCCGACATTTTTGTAACCGACATGCTGCCCGGCGATGATCAACGCCTCAAGACTACTACGAGTTTTGAAAATTATGATGTGTACAACCTTAAGCTCAATTTGGGTTTCTACCATCAGTACATGCAAAACACATTGCAGATCAACAACCGCAATGGCAAGTTTACCGACGTGGCACATTACAGCGGCGTAGCAGCCACCGACTGGAGTTGGGGCGGTTTAATTTTTGATGCCGACAATGATGGTTTTAGTGATTTGTATGTGTGCAACGGCATTACCCGCGACCTGACCGATCAGGACTTCATTGACTTTTTTGCCAACGATGTAATACAACGCATGGTGCAAACCGGCAACAAAGACAAAGTGCAGGAAGTGATTGATAAAATGCCCAGCAGGCCGCAAAAAAACAAAGCCTTTCGCAACACTGGCAACCTGCGCTTTGAAGATGCCGGTGATACTTGGGGCTTTAGCGATCCATCTTTCAGCAATGGTGCCGCCTATGGCGACCTTGACAATGATGGCGACCTCGACCTGATTGTAAGTAATGTGAACGCACAGGCATTTGTGTACCAGAACAACAGCCGTCAGCAAAACCAACAACAATACATTTCTTTTGCGCTGCAAGGAAAAGGCAAGAATACTTTTGCCGTAGGCTCCAGCATACAAGTATTTCAAGGCGATCAAATCATCAGCCGCGAAATCATTCCCAGCCGTGGCTTTCAGAGCAGCATAGATTACAAAGCCGTAATGGGCTTGGGCAACAAAGCGGCAGATAGTGTACACATTATTTGGCCCGACAAAACTTTTACCCGCATTATTCAACCAGCTGCAAACCGTACGCACCATATTCCGTGGCCAGAGGATGCACCGGCTTACATACCACCGGCCCGCAAACTGCCGCCGCCGGTATTGCAAGCAGTAGCTACCAACTTCGATAAGCATCAGGAAGATAACTATGTAGACTTTTACATAGAAAGAAACATGCCAATTATGCAGAGCAAAGAAGGACCAAGAGCTGCAGTGGCCGATGTAAATGGCGATGGTAAACAGGATGTATACATTGGTGGTGCTGCCGGACAAGCAGGGCAGTTATACATCAATAACGGTGCTACATTTACGAAGAGCAAACAGCCCGCTTTTGAATTGATGGCTCAGTTTGAAGATGTAGCCACACTTTTTTTTGATGCCGATAAAGACGGCGATCAGGATTTAATGGTAGGCAGTGGCGGCAATCATTTGCAAGCAGGCATTCGGGAAATGCAAAACAGGTTGTACCTCAATGATGGCAAAGGCAACTTTACCTTGAAGGCAGACGCTTTACCTCCGAATGATGGCAATACCAGCAGTATTGTGGTGCTTGATGTTGACAACGACAATAATCCAGATGTATTTGTAGGTAGTAAATGTGCTCCTCAAAATGTAGGGGCTCCTACCCGTCATTATTTGCTGCGCAATACCGGCAATGCAACGTTTACAGATGTAACAACTGAATACTTTCCGCAGGCAGCTACATTGGGCTTTGTGAGTGCCGCCAGCGTAGGCGATATCAACGGCGATGGAAAACCAGAATTGATTACTGTGGGTGAATTTTCATCGGTGAATGCATTCTCTTTTACTAATGGAAAAGCAAGCGTAGTAAACACCGGATTGGAACAGCAATTTGGCTATTGGCAAAGCATGGCCATTGCTGATGTGGATGGCGACAATGATTTGGATTTGGTACTGGGCAACATGGGTGAAAATGGCTACCTGAAACCATCTGCCACTGCTCCTATGAAATTGTGGTTTGGCGATTTTGACAACAACCAGTTGTACGATAAAATACTTACCCGTACCGTGAATGGTAAAGATGTGCCCGTATTCCTGAAACGTGATTTGACTGATCAGATGCCTTCGCTCAAAAAACAAAACCTGCGCTTTGAAACTTTTGCCACCAAAAGCGTACAAGAATTATTTAGCCCAGAGCAATTGGCCAAAGGCAAACAATACACTTGCAACTATGCGCAATCAGCAGTAGCCATCAACAATGGCAGCGGTAAGTTTGCCCTGCAGGCATTGCCCATGCAAGTGCAGCTCTCCAGTGTGCATGCTATTTGTGTAAGCGATGTAAACGGCGACAGTTTTCCGGATATCATTATGGGCGGAAACCAATACGCCACCATGCCGCAGTTTGGCCGATTTGATGCCAGCTTTGGCCATGTGCTCATCAACAATGGTAAAGGTGCTTTCACCTGGATTGAACCTGCCATCAGTGGCATACAAATTCGGGGTGCCATAAAAGACATTCAACCCATTGCCGGCAAAACCATGCAGTACCTGGTGCTGCGCAACAACGATACACCGGTGATGATTCAACGCAATAACAAGCCTGCCAAAAACTAATGTGTTATGATGAAGGCTCGTTCTTTACATGCATTATTAATCGTGTTGCTGACAACATTGCTGGCTTGCAAAAGCAAACAGCAAGAAACTACAGCAACCCAATTGTCGTTTACACTCCGTACTGCCGATGAAACGGGTTTGCAATTTGCCAACACCCTCAAGCCTACTGCAGATTTCAACATGTTTAACTACATGTATTTCTACAACGGTGCCGGTGTAGCTACAGCAGACTTTAATAACGATGGGTTGCAGGATGTTTTTTTTGCCGGCAATCAGCAGGCCAATAAAATGTTTCTCAATAAAGGCCAGCTGAAATTCGAAGACGTTACAACTGCAGCCCGCATTCCCAACGATGGTGCCTGGAGCACAGGTGTAAGTGTGGTAGACATCAACAGCGATAGCCTGCCCGACTTGTATGTGTGCCGGGCCAGCAACTATGAAATTCTCAAAGGAAAAAATCAGTTGCTGGTGTGTAAAGGCATCAACAATGGTGTGCCTGTATACGAAGATGAAGCGGCTGTTTACGGGCTCGACTTTGCCGGACTAAGCACACAAGCTGTTTTTTTTGACTACGACATGGATGGCGATCTGGATATGTTTTTGCTGAACCATGCACCGAGTCACGTAGGCAGATTTGCGCAGCGCAGTCAGTTTCTCAATACCTACGATGCCATTAGCGGCGACCGCCTGTATCGCAGAGATGGCAACCGGTTTACGGATGTGACCAAAGAAAGCGGCATCAACAGCAGCGCCATTGGTTACGGGCTCGGTGTGGCCGTGAGTGATATCAACCTCGATGGCTGGCCCGACATTTACGTGGGCAATGATTTTCATGAAAACGATTACCTCTACATCAACACCGGCGATGGCAAGTTTGTAGATGAAATTGAAATGCGCACCATGCATACCAGCCAGTTTACCATGGGTGTGGATGTGGCTGATGTAACCAACGATGGCTTTCCGGAAATCATCAGCATGGATATGCTGCCCGCCGATCATTACATGCAAAAGCGAAGTCTTGGTGAAGACAGCTACGACATTTTTCAAATGAAACTGCGCTACGGGTATCACCCGTTTTTTACCCGCAACAATTTGCAACTCAACCGGCGCAACAATCTTTTTAGTGAAGTAGGTTTGTACAGCGGCATAGCAGCTACCGACTGGAGCTGGAGTTGCCTCTGGACCGACTTTGATAACGATGGCTGGAAAGACTTATTCATCAGCAATGGCATTCCAAAAAGATTGAATGATATCGATTGGGTAAACTTTATTTCCAACGATAACATGCAGCGCAAAATGAGTAGCAAGCAACTCACCGACAGCGACTTTGCCGTGATAGATCGTTTCCCCGAAATCAAACTGCCCAACCATTTTTTCCGCAACACCGGCGATGCCAAATTCAACAATGAGTCATCGGCAGTAAGCAACAGCAAACCTACTTTTAGCAATGGTGCTGCATATGCAGATTTTGACAACGACGGCGACATTGACATGGTAGTGAACAACATTGCAGATGCCGCCATGCTCTATGAAAATACCTTGAGTGAAGACAAGCGTAAACAGCATGCATCGCTGCAGTTGAAAGGTGCACCCGGTAATGAAAAAGCGTATGGTGCCAAGTTGGTATTGTATCAACAACAGCAAATACGTACGTACGAAAAGCAGCCTGTGCATGGTTACATGAGTTCGATGGATGTGCCGCTGCATGTGGGGCTGAATGGCAGTATTGATTCTGCCTTACTCATTTGGCCCGACAGAACGGTGCAACGCATTCAACTGAAACCCGGCAAGCAAACGATTCAATGGCAGACAGGTTTGCCTCGTTTTATGTTTGCACAACTCTCCGGTGCGTTCTCCAATCCGTCTTTTCCTGTTGAAGACCTGACGGTGTCATCGGGCTTGTGGTACGATCATACTGAAAACCTGTTTCAGGAATTTAACCGTGAGCAACTCATCCCGCACATGACGAGCACCGACGGCCCGGCATTGGCTGTAGGCGACCTCACGGGTGATGGTTTGGATGATGTGTTTTTTGGTGCATCCCGTGGTTTTAAAAATGCGTTGTTTATTCAACAGGCCAATGGTCGCTTTGTGCCCTCGCCACAAGTGGCATTGGCCGCCGATAGCATGTGCGAAGATGTGGATGCCTGCATGGCTGATGTAAATGGCGATGGCAAAAAAGATTTGATTGTGGCCAGTGGTGGCAACGAGTTTTATGGCACTTCTCCCATGATAGCACCACGGGTGTATTTGAATACAGGCAATGGCTTGCAGAAGAAAGAAGATGCATTCAACAATGTGTTTTTGAATGCAGGCAGTATGGCCGCTGCCGACTTCAACGGCGATGGTAAAACTGATTTGTTTATTGGTGGCAGGTGCGAACCTTTTGCCTATGGCAAAACACCCCGCAGTTATTTACTGCAAAATGATGGCACCGGAAAATTTACCGATGTAACAGCAACAGCAGCACCTGACCTCGCCACGGCAGGCATGATTACACATGCCCGCTGGGCAGACATGACCGGCGATACACAACCCGATTTGCTCATTAGCAGCGAATGGCAACCCTTGCAGATGTATGTAAATAATAAAGGAAAGCTGAGCAAACAACTCATTGGACCCGAAACCGGATGGTGGAATATGATGTTGCCAGTAGATATAAATGCTGATGGACAACCGGATATTATTGCCGGTAACCTGGGTCTCAACAGCCGCCTTACTGCCAGCAGTACTCAGCCCCTACGCATGTACGTTACAGATGTAGATGGCAACGGTACCACCGAGCAAATGCTCACCTACTATCTCGATGGAAAAGAAGTACTCTTTGCGGCCAAAGATGAATTGCAACGCCAGTTGCCCATCTTGAAAAAACAATACCTCTATGCCGAAGATTTTGCCAAGGCCAATTTGGCAGACATCTTTCCGAATAATGCTTTGAGCAAAGGCCTTCAACTCTCTGCCACTTCGCTGGCCAACAGTTTGTACCTGAGCAAAGGCAAAGGACAATACGAGGCTGTGGCATTGCCTTGGTTGGCGCAATTGAGTTGTTATAAAGATGCTTGTGTAGTGGATGCCAATGGCGATGCACTCCCCGATGTGTTACTGGCGGGTAACTTCTACGATAACACCATGCAGCTGGGAAGAAATGATGCCGACTTTGGCACCCTGCTCATCAACGAAGGCAAGGGAAAGTTTCGTTGCGAGTTGCTCAATGGAATGATTGTAGCCGGCGAAAGCAGAAAAATATTACCCATTAAAGTTGGCGGCAGGCAGGCCTTTGTTATTGCCCGCAACAATGCCCCCGCCGTGCTCATGGCTTTCAGCAATCGGTAAGCGTTACATTATTCCATAATGGGAAAATACACCCGTGTTTGCCACTTACTGCTGTCGGTAGTGAGGCGGTTGTTTAGCAACATTTCGTAAGGAATACCGGGCATCATGCGGTTGTAATCTGCCACATGCTGATACATGGCTGCAAAGCAGGCACGAATTTGTTGCTGGCCGCCTGTTACTTCCGCCGTCAGGTTGTTGCCCAACACCATGCGTTTGGTTTTGTACACCGGATGTTCGGGCAACCATTTGTTCACCGGCAGAGCTACCTGTGTTCTGTATGATTGTCCATCGGTTTGTACAAACAACATGGGCGGATTGGTGAAGCCTGCACCGTTGGCATTGGCAAATTTTTCCAACTCGGCCAGCTGCGCATAAATCATCGGCAGGTCGGGCCGCGATGCTGTTTCAAACGATTTGGTCACCACAATGCTGTCGGTCATTTGGCCTTTTACAATATTGAAACCGTAAGCTTGCTGTGTGTTTTCCAGATAGGCTTTCAGCTGCGTGGCTAAGCGTTGTTGTGCGGCTTGCAATGCTGCTGCATGATTGCGCTGCTGCCAATGTTGCCAAAACCAGTTGCTGGCGGGCAATGGCGTTTCCCAATTCAGAATCACTGAATCATTACCCAACTCCACCAGCAATATTTGCGACAGCGTATCTATTGCATCGCTTTTTACCCGCAGCATTACTTGTCCCATACTGGCCATCACTGGTTTCATTACAACAGCATTTGTTGTAGCAGAAGCGGTTTGAATTTTTTGCCAGATGGCTGTATCGCCCAACATACGGTTGGCAGCTGCAGCACTTACTTTAAAAGAAGCTTGAGTCGTTACATTTTTAGGTGCAGTCCATACAAATTGCAACAGCAATACCA